>CACAYX010000004.1 GCA_902536775.1 uncultured Prochlorococcus sp. | reverse complement strand
AACCTTAAATCTCAATGGAGACTATGTTTCTGATGCAGCTGCAGCAATTGTTGGTGGCCTAGGTATGGCTCCTGGTGCAAATATTGGAGATAATGCAGCAATTTTCGAAGCTACGCACGGTACTGCGCCAAAACATGCAGGCCTAAATAAGATTAATCCAGGCTCAGTAATTCTTAGTGGTGTAATGATGCTCGAATATTTTGGTTGGGATGAGGCAGCAAATTTAATTACTAATGGTTTAAGTAAGGCAATTGAGCAAAAAAAAGTCACCTATGATTTAGCACGCTTAATGGAACCAAAAGTAGAACCCTTATCCTGCAGCAGTTTTGCTGAGGAAATTATCTCAAATTTCTAATTTTAAAAATTAGTTTTATTTTCAAAAACTTTCCAAATATTAACCAGTGAATCTTTAGTACCAATGTTTCCAGGATGAGTAACAATGGGAAGTTTTTTGCCATTTGTTAGGTTGTAAGTCACCACTGAAATACCAGTTAAAATCTGTCCTTCAAGATATACATAATCTGCATTAAGTCCTTTACTAAGAATCAAATTTGTTGTTATTCCACCTTTTGAAATCAAATATCCTATTTCATACTTCAAATCCGTAACTAATTCAGCAATAAAACAAGCAAGTAAATTATAAAAATTAAATAGTTCAGAATAATCTAAAGACATAAATTTTCTTGAAGTAAACAAAACAGGGGTTTTTCCTATCTCAAAAGAAAATCTAATTTCTTTTAAAAATTTATTTTTAAACAAAGTCCTTCTCTTCTGATTATTATCTGATGAAGTAATTTTAAAGAATTCAAAAACATCTAATTCAACTGGGTTGCAATTACTTATCTCTAATAAATTATTCAATTGTATTGTTGAAAGTTCTACATAAGATCCAACAATGATCAGTCCTGGTAGAAAACTCTTTTCTTTATTTCTTATTCTTAAATTAGAGAAAAATATTTCATTCTGAGAGACACTTTTTTTCTCAGAAATTGAACTTATGAAACTTGCTGCAGTTCGAAAAAGGAATTTTTTTTGTTTAATTAATTTTTTAATTACTAAAGAAAATTTTTTTAGTTGAGAATAATTCTCTACATCTACAACTACATGTTTATTATTCTTCAAGTTCTTTAGTGTTTTAAAAACAATATTATTTTCTTGATCATTTAGCATTTCGATATCTGATAATAAAAGATTTTGAATATCTTCAAAATTAATTTGCGATTTACTCTGCTGAAATAAAAGATTCTTGACATTACTTGTCTCATATCCAAAAATTTTATCTGTTGCAAAAATTGTTTGACTAATAGGAGTTTTATCAACAAAATGAGATCCATTAATTGTTAATCTTTTACCCTCTATGAAAGCTGGAATATGAAAAGTAGCATCAAAAGGACCTAAGCAACTATTTAGAGCCATTGGCTCTAAAAAGTTATGTCCTCGAAGAGTAGAGTCTCCTCTACTTATAAAAATAATTTCTTCTTCATAGGCTTGAGAAGTAATTACAGTCTTAAGATTTTTGCAAATTTCCTCTATTGTTAATTTCGCATCATTTTCCGATAGTGACCTTGTGTTAGCCAAAATAAAAAATAAATTCGATTTAGATTCAAAACCTTTGACTAAAGTTGAGCAGTCCCACTTAAGCAGTAATAAGCAATCGTAAACAGTTTGAGAGCCTGTAGGATCATCATCTATAACGACAAATTTCATAAGTATTGCAACATTACTTAAGAGATTTTATTTGTATTGAGGCATTTAACCTTTTACTATCATTTGAAGGAATCATAATGTTTCTAAATCCATCAACAAAAGAATTTCGAGGACTAGTCCAAGGTTCGAGACATATCATTCTTCTTGGAGGATCACTCCAAATAACGCCTAAATCAAAAGGATATGGATGATTTAAAGTTACCTCTCTTTTAAAAATCTTATCTCGAAAAGAGCTTCTACCGGAAGTATACATAAGTAGATCAACTCCGAAATTAATTTTGTTTAATTCATCCAAAGTATTATTTATAGTATTTCTTTTTTGATCCTGACAATTAACTGGATTATCAACAAACTCTAAATTTTTAAAATCTGAGACATTAAAATAAGGATGCAAACCAAAATTTATAGGCATAGCAAAATCTGTTTTGTTATGGATTGTAATTTCAAATTCTAAAAAGTTAATTTTTAAGGTAACTTCTATTTTTAGTTCGAAATCGAAAGGATAATATTTTTTAGTTTTTTTAGATGCATTCAATAATAAGCATAAAAATTTTTCATTTTCATTGAAGGAGTATTGCCATTGCAAATCCCTAGCGAAACCATGTTGTGGTAATTGCAAGTAACCATTTCCAAATACTGAACTAGAGGTATTAAGATTCCCACAAATTGGGAACAAGATTGGAATGCCTCCTCTAATACTTTTTGTCTTGTCCATAAATCTTGTTTCATCGAAATAAAGTATTTCATTACCATCCGAAACCCAATTTGTAATAAGGCCTCCTCTTTCAGGACAAAATTTAATGTAATTATATTTATCTAATTGAAAAACAAAAATTCCTTGGTCATTATTAGATAATTCAAGTTTCACGATTATTACTTAAAGAGAATCAACCCAATCCAAAATATGCTGATTTACTAATTCAGGTATCTCATCATGAGGGCAATGTCCTGCATTAAGAATAATTTCTTTTGTATTCTTTGGTGTAAATTTTTTATATAGATTTCTTTTTTTTGGAGTATTCATCCATGGATCTTTCCCTCCCCAAAGAAGTAATAATGGTGCATTTAGTTTTGCGAATAGCTTATCCAACGGCAATCCTTGAGGACCTGATGGGTTAAATACACTTCTAAAAACATTAAAAGCTCCAAAATCTAGAGAAGGCTTCCTTATCGACTCAACTAAAAAATCATCAACATTTTTTTTATCAACATAAACTTGATTCAAAGTTTTTTTAATATTTTTTGGATTTCTCATATTCTCAAAAATCAAACGTTGAAGAACAATATTTTTCAAAAATATGCCTGCAACTGTTTCAATTGAAGTTTGCAAAATATTCTTTTTAATAGTTTTTTCTTGACTAAAATATCCAGCAGCATTAAGTAAGATCACTCCTGCGTTTAGCTCATTTAATTCTGCACCAGCTGCTAATGCAGCATAACCACCTAATGAATTTCCAACAACAATTGTAGGTTTTTTTATTTTCTCTTTTACATAAGAGACAACCTGATCTTTCCATAAAGATCCTGAGTATTCGACGTCTTGAGGCTTAGGACTTTTTCCAAAACCGAGTAAATCAATGGCATGAACTTCGTATTTTGTACTTAAAACAGGGATATTAAATCTCCAATGATCCGTAGAAGCACCGAAACCATGAATTAATAAAATTGCACATTCTTTAGATGTTTGCTCGGGCTTAGCGGAAACTGTATGAATTGGGTAATTTAAAAAATTCCAGTTATAATTTACATCACTATCTATAAGGGCTGACTTTTCCATTCGTTGAAAATCCTATCTTGATCGATTCTAATAAACTTATTTACTAAAGAAGACCCACAGGATCAGCTGCAACATCATCTGAAATTTTGTTGCCATCATTTGGGGGCTTATCTTTTAGAACAATTCTTAAGAGTACAGGTGCAAGAAATGTAGTTCCTATAACCATTAATAAAATAGCTGCTTCAAGAGAAGGAGTTAATAACTTTGCGCTTGTTCCTAACCCAAGAAAAATTAAACCAACCTCTCCTCTAGGCATCATACCCAAGCCTACAACTAATCTATTTGTAGGTTTATCACTTGAAAATACCCATCCGGCTGCAATTTTTCCAATAATCGCAACAACTAATAAAAATCCTGCAACTATAAGAGCTGATCTGCTTGTTGGATCAAGTGGATTGATAACAGATAAATCCATTCCAGCTCCAACTAATACAAAGAAAATAGTTGCAAATAAGGAAACTAAAGGTAAAACAGATTGTTGTATTGCATGATTATTTTTAGAACTACTAAGAATCAATCCAGCTGCAAAAGCCCCTAAAGCTGCTTCCAATCCAATGGCTGTTGCCACGAAACAACACAATACAAGTATCACAAAAGAAGCTACCACCACGGCTCCTGGAGCCTTTAATCTATCTAATAACCAATCAAAACCTGGAGCAGCTGTTCTACTTAATGCAATAGCAGCAATAACAAACACTACAGCTGCTGCAACCAATTTAACAATAGGAGCAATTTCTAAAGTACCTCCGGCAGCAAGGGCGACTACAACTGCCAGAATAACAATTCCCAAAATATCGTCTAACACTGCTGCACCAATAACAATCTGTCCTTCTCTAGTTTTCAAATATCCTAATTCACCGAAAACACTTGCAGTAATTCCTATACTTGTGGCTGTCATAGATGCTCCAGCAAAAACTGCTGGAATTAGATCTACTTGGAAAATAAACATTAACCCAAGAGTTCCAAACGCAAACGGTAAAATTACGCCAGCCATAGCAACAGTAAAAGCCTGAGCACCGACAGCCACCAATTCCTCTAACTCACTTTCTAAGCCTGTTAAAAATAAAAGTGCATATAAACCAAGTGTTGCTACTGCTTGGAGCGAGGGAAAGCTTTCGAAGTAAACATCAGGTACTGCTTCTGGGGGGATTGACGCTAATGAACTAATAACATTTACAAGTCCCTCATTTAGTGCAGTTCCAGCTGAAGGCGGTATCAATAAATGGAATCCTGATGCTCCTATTACAACTCCTGCAAGAAGCTCACCTACGATCGTTGGCAAACTTAGTCTTACTAATACTTCTGCTAATGCTCTTGCTGCTAAAAAAATCAATAAAAATCTTATAACTCCGATCAATGTTTCAGCAACTTCTAAATCATGTGCACTTAATTCAGCAAGTAAAGAGTACATTTAAGTGTAAAAAAATAAACTACATAATTGGAAGATAGTTTATCGAGGGCCCACTTTAATAAATATGTAAGAAAAAAGCAAAAATACTCAACAAGTGTGGATCTGAAGTTACAACAAAGAAATTTTCCTAAAAATGGCTATTGTCTGTTATATGGCTAATCCAATGAATTCCAACCAACCCTTTGATCTGCGCTTGCCTACACCAGGCTGCTATTTAGATCCTGAGAAAGCTGGGATGGATTCAGATGCTGTTTTTCAAGGAATGACAGCCCATCTTTTCTACACTCTTGGAAAGTTAGCAACCTCTGCTAGTCCTCACGACTTGTATATGGCTTTGAGTTACGCAGTTAAAGATAGGCTAATGACAAGATACTTAGCCAGCCAAGAAGTCATAAGAAAAAAACCACAAAAAACTGTAGCTTATTTATCGGCAGAATTTTTAATAGGTCCTCAATTAAGTAATAACCTCCTAAATCTTGGAATAACTCAAGAAGCAGAAGATGCTTTAAAAAGATTTGGTATTGAATCTTTATCAACAATTCTCGAAGTAGAGGAAGAGCCTGGTTTAGGTAACGGTGGTCTTGGTAGACTTGCTGCATGTTATATGGAATCATTAGCATCTTTACAAGTTCCAGCAGTTGGTTATGGTATTCGCTACGAATTTGGTATATTCAATCAATTAATCAGAGATGGATGGCAAGTTGAAGTTACTGACAAATGGTTAAAAGGTGGATGGCCTTGGGAACTTCCACAACCTGATGAATCATGTTTTGTTGGCTTTGGAGGAAGAACTGAAAGTTATAGAGACGATAAAGGAAACTACAGATCAAGATGGATACCTTCTGAACATGCAATAGGTGTTCCTCATGATGTTCCAGTCTTAGGATACAGGGTAAATACATGTGATAGATTAAGATTATGGAGAGCTGATGCAACAGAAAGTTTTGACTTTTATGCCTTCAACATTGGTGATTATTATGGAGCAGTAGAAGAAAAAGTTGCCTCTGAAACACTTTCAAAAGTTCTATATCCAAATGATGGAACTGATGAAGGTAGAAGATTAAGACTCAAACAACAACACTTTTTTGTAAGTTGTTCTCTTCAAGATATGTTGAGAAGCCTTGAAAAAAGATCAATACCAATAACAGAGTTCCCTAAGCATTGGACAGTCCAATTAAATGATACCCACCCTGCTATTGCAGTTGCAGAATTAATGCGACTTCTTATTGATCAATATCAAATCGGCTGGGATAAAGCTTGGAATATAACAACCTCCTCAGTTGCTTACACCAACCACACATTACTACCAGAAGCTTTAGAGAAATGGGATTTAGGTTTATTTAACGATCTTCTTCCTCGTCATCTAGAAATAATTTATGAAATTAATTGGAGATTTCTACAGCAATTAAGACTACGTTACCCTGGAAATGACAAGATCCTTCAAAAACTTTCAATAATTGATGAAGAAGGCTCTAAATCAGTTAGGATGGCCCACTTGGCTACAATTGGAGCCCATCATGTAAATGGTGTTGCAGCGCTTCACTCAGATCTAATAAAAAGACAACTTCTACCTGAATTCGCAGCATTATGGCCTGAAAAATTTACAAATGTAACTAATGGAGTTACTCCAAGAAGATGGGTTGCCTTATCTAATCCATCATTATCTAACCTTCTAGAAGAAGAAGTTGGTCCAAATTGGATAACAAATATGGAACTTCTTAAGAAGTTAGAAGAAAAAAAAGATGACAACAATTTTTTAGAAAAATTTGAGGAAACTAAACTAAATGGCAAAAGAAAATTAGCTAGTTTTATCCATTCAAAAACTGGAATACTTGTAGACCCATCAAGTTTATTTGATGTTCAAGTAAAAAGAATACATCAATATAAAAGGCAACATTTAAACGCCCTCCAAATTATTGCTCAATATTTAAGAATCAAAAATGGTTCAAACAAATATGAAGTACCAAGAACAATAATATTTGGAGGTAAAGCTGCACCAGGCTACTTTATGGCAAAGCTGATGATTCGATTTATTAACGGAATTGCTGATGTAGTTAATTCTGATCCAGATATGGATGGTCTATTAAGAGTTGTTTTTCTACCAGACTACAACGTGAAACTTGGTGAAATAGTTTATCCTGCAACGGATCTTTCGGAACAAATTTCAACAGCTGGAAAAGAAGCATCTGGAACTGGAAATATGAAATTTGCAATGAATGGAGCATTAACTATTGGAACCTTAGATGGAGCTAATGTTGAATTAAGAGATCTTGTGAAAAAAGAGAATTTCTTCCTTTTTGGTAAAACAGAAAGCGAAATTATGGATTTAAAAAATAATAATTATTCTCCCAAAACATTTATTGATCAATGTCCAGAACTTCAAGAGGTTATACGATTAATTGAAATAGGCCATTTTAGCAATGGGGATAAAGAATTATTTAAACCTTTATTGAATAGTTTGACTGGATATGATCCATTTTTTGTTATGGCTGATTTTGAAGACTACTTAAACAAGCAGGATGTAGTAAGTGAACGCTGGAATAATAAAAAAGCTTGGAATAAAATGGCATTATTAAATACTGCTAGATCAGGATATTTTTCTTCTGATCGATCTATTAGAGAGTATTGCAAATCAATTTGGAAAGTATCTCCAATGCCTGTTGAAATTACATGCGATGTCGAAGAATTAACTAATTGATATTTTTCTTATCTGGTGAATCTGGAGTTTGATGAAATAATCTATTCAAAATTAATCGATCCATATTTAATGGGTCTGGGGCTAATTCATTTGCAATTTCTTTAAATTTAGATTCAATATTGTTGGAAATTTTTGCATCAAATATTCTTTCCATTAATGCTTCAATTGAATATAAATAGGCATTAACACTTTCGAGTTCATCTAAAGCTTCAGTAATTTCTGTATCAGAAATATGTTTTTCTTCTAGATTGACATCTTCATTTGATTCTCTTTCAGATAATTCTCTCTGCAAATCATCAGTAATTTTTGAACAAAGAGTTCTGAAAGATTGAATAGATGCCCAATTCAATTCTTGTTGCTGCTTAAAAGTGGGAAATTCTCTAATCAAACGATCATGCTCTTTATAAAATCTCTGACAATCAGAGCATTGACATGGTTCTTCAGTCAAAAGAAAATATAATTCTTTTTACATCATCTCACTATTTGGGCAAAATTGTAGGGCCATCCAATAATTCGTCATTTTCATCGAGTGAATCTGGACTATCTGGCAAAGGGATCTCAATACTTGTAACCAAATTGATAACATCTCTTAGTCTCATAGAATCAGCAAACCATCCCATTGCTTGCTCGGCATCACCTCTTTTTTCAGCATCATTTGCTTGATCTTCGTGAGCTTCAGCCAAAAGAGCAAGCCAGCACAGGCATCTTGCTTGAATTATTGAAAGATCTAAATCATTAGGTTGGGATTTAGAAATACGTTCATGTTCTTGTTGAATTAAGAGCTTTAAACGCATATCATGCAACTTAGCCATAAAAGATTCACTACTAACTATACGCTAGCTAGAGAGTAGCAAGTTTGCACACATACTACATATAGTTTTTTATTTTTACGGGACTGGCGGGAGTCGAACCCACGACCTACGGTTTAGGAAACCGTTGCTCTATCCTGCTGAGCTACAGCCCCAATAGATGATTTTTGGAGTATTAAGCATTATGCTAAATGAAAGCAGGAGAGGCAATCGCAAGAAAGATTTATTTTGGAAACAAAATAAAACTTTCTTGAGGAAAGTCCGGGCTCCCAAATGGTCAGGCTTGCTGGGTAATTCCCAGTGCGGGAAACCGTGAGGATAGTGCCACAGAAACATACCGCCTAATACTTTATGTATGGTAAGGGTGCAAGGGTGTGGTAAGAGCGCACCAGCAACATTGAGAAGTGTTGGCTAGGTAAACCCCGGCTGGGAGCAAGGCTTAGTAGATTTATGACCATTAAATAATCTACTTTTAAGTGCCGCTTGAGACTGTGAAGTAATTCCAGTCCTAGATAGATGATTGCCCATCTTATTAATTAAGATGAACAGAACCCGGCTTATGACCTGCTTTCTAATTATTGTGATTATTCAAATCAGATGACAAATATAATTAACGCAAAGCGAATTACTCAAATAACTACTTTTTTAAAGTCTTTAAATATTAAATCAAAAAGATTTTCTGAAATAATTAGAACTCAAAATATTTCAATTATTCAAGATTTTAATCAAGTATTTATCCACTCCTCGGAGGACAAAATATTAAATTATGAAAAACTAGAATTTTTCGGAGATGCAGTCCTTAGATTGGCGGCTTCAAATTTTATTGAAAAAAAATATCCTCAAATGAGTGTAGGAGAAAGATCAGAGCTAAGAGCACAAATTGTAAGTGATGAATGGTTAACTAAATTAGGGGAAAAAATTGCTATAGAAAAATTAATAATTAGAGGACCTAAAGCTCTTGGTGATGAAAATTCAAAAAATACTATTATTGGTGAAGCTACAGAAGCTTTAATCGGTGCTGTTTACAAGTGCTTTAATTCCATTGAAGAAGTAAATCTTTGGTTAGATGATATTTGGGAGAAAGATTCAGAAATATTTTTAAAAGCTCCATATAAATTTAAATCTAAAACAGTATTACAAGAGTGGTGTCAAAGTAAAGGTTTTGATTTGCCAGTTTATAAAATAATTGAGGTCTCAAAGAAAAATGGGGACCCTGAAAGATTTTCTTGCGATATATTTATCGAAGGATTAAAAGAATCATCTGCATTCGGCAAGTCCCATAAACAAGCCGAAACAAATGCAGCTAGAGTTTTGCTAGAAAAATTTATTACTATAGGTAGAATCTAATTTTTATATTATTTCTAAATTGATTAGCTGAAAAGTTATGAGTTTATCCCAATTACCTCCTTCAAACAGAACCGCTGCTCTTTTTTTTGTAACTCTTTGTACAAACCCTCTATATCCTCTATAAATAGAATTGGTGTCTTTTACAACAACAAAAGATCCAGGGAGTATGGGTTTAGTAGATAATTCCATAAAGCACTCTTTCTAATACACTATATGATAAATAAAAATGAATGGTTGACTGTAGGATTGATAACATCATGTCATGGAATTAATGGACAAGTAAAAGTTAAATCTTTAAGTGATTTTGAAGAAAGATTTTTAAAACCAGGAATTAGATGGTTACAAAGAGAAAATGAACCTCCTTCAAAAATAGAACTTATATCTGGTTTCAAACAGCCTGGTAAAGTAACCTTCATAGTTAAGTTCCAAGGAATAAATACAAGAACTCATGCAGAGCAACTGAAAAAATTTAAAATTCTTGTTAAAGCGGATACACTACCCAAATTAAAAAAGGAAGAATTCCACTTGTTAGAACTTGTAAATCTAGAGGTCAAGACATTAGAAAATGATGAATTAAAAAAAATTGGGAAAGTTATCAATTTAGAAAATGAGAAAAATAATTTACTTGTTATTGAACTACTTAAAAATCAAAAAAAAGTTCTGATACCATTTGTTAAAGAAATAGTCCCATTAGTAGATATAAAAAATAATTTTCTAATCATCAATCCTCCAAATGGACTTTTAGAGCTTTAAGTTAAAAAAGTAAAATTTATAAGAAAGTCATTATTCAACAGTTACACTTTTAGCTAAATTTCTTGGTTGATCCACATCAAGTCCTCTATGAGCAGCAATATGGTAACTCAATAATTGTAGAGGCAGTATGTTAAGTAGAGGTGAAATCCATTCATTAGAGGAAGGAACTTTCATCAAATAATCAAAGATTTCAGTACCTTTACATTCAGGTGCAATACCAATCAAATATGAATCTCTAGCTTTTGCTTCTTGAGCATTACTGATAACTTTATCAAAAACCTCACCAGGTGAGGCAATAGAAATTACAGGTACTTTCTTATCAAGTAAAGCTATTGGACCATGCTTCATTTCACCGGCAGGATATCCAGCTGCATGAATGTAGCTAATTTCTTTAAGTTTTAAGGCGCCTTCAAGGGCAATGGGATAATTTATACCTCTTCCTAAAAAAATAACATCTTTAATATTAAAAAAGTCATGTGCTAACTTTTCAGATGATTTATTATGTTTATCTAATACATCTTCCAATAATTGCGGAAGTTTTATAAGTTCATTTATTAATTTACCTATTTCATCAGGACTTTTATTGTCTTTAATTTGAGCAAATTTTATGGCTAATCCATAAAAAGAAAGTAATTGAGCAAAAAAAGTTTTTGTTGCTGCAACTCCAACTTCTATTCCTGCACAGATATCGATTATATTTGATACCTGCCTTCCTATGGAACTATCTTTTCTATTTGTTATTGCAATAAGATTAGGTTTAAATTTTTTATTTTCAATTGAAGAACGTCTTTTAATTTCCATATCGATAGCCGCAATCGTATCAGCAGTTTCTCCGGATTGTGTTACTCCAATGGTTAATGTATTTGGCAATAGCGGAGGTGGTGAATATCGAAATTCGCTTGCATAAAAGACATTTGTAGGAATACCTGCAAATTGTTCTAATAAAAAGCTGCCCACCATTGCAGCATGTTTACTTGTGCCACAAGCAATAATTTCAATCCTTTCTATTGATTCAAAATAATCTGTATCAAATGGATAGTTGATTTGATATTGACCATTATCTAAGTTCTTAATTAAATAATTTTCTAACCAGTTTTTTGCAGTCTGAGGCTGATCATATATCTCTTTCAACATGTAGTGTTTAAAATTCATCTTATCCATTATTTGCTCTGAGTCTTTTAAAGAAACTGGATTTCTATATTGTCTCTCGTTACTTGAGTCATATATTTCAATCCCAAGCGGAGTCAACAATGCTATTTCTTCATCCTCCATAGGCAAAATAATATTCGTAAAGTTCGCAATGGCTGGAGTATCACTAGCACAAATAAATTCTCCTTCACCCAAACCAATAATCAAGGGCGCTTGTCTTCTTGCAACTACCAAAGAGGTTGGAGCACCAGACCATAAAACTGCTAAAGCATAAGATCCTTCTAAATCCGATAATACATTTCTCACAGCTACTAATAATGTTGACCCATTATTCTCAAGATTAAGTTTACTTAATATATTTAACTCTCTTTGAATTAGATGGGGAATTACCTCAGTATCTGTATCAGAATTAAAAATAATTCCCTCTTTCTCTAATTTATTTTTTAAATCTTGGAAATTCTCAATAATGCCATTTTGAACAACTGCTATATTTCCTGAACTATCAGTATGAGGATGTGCATTTTTAACCTCAGGCTTTCCATGAGTTGCCCATCTGGTATGTCCTATACCCACAGTCCCAGGAATATTATGATCATTAAGATTACATATTAAATTTTTGAGTTTTCCTTCTGCTTTATTACAAGAAATACAATTTGTTTCGGAATTTATTATTGCAATACCTGAAGAATCATAACCTCTATATTCAAGTTTTTCTAGACCATTAATTAATAATGGTAAAGCTTTTTTATATCCAGTTACAGCAACTATTCCACACATACAGATTTTTTTTCAATTATATTGAAAAAAAATTAGTGTTTACTAAAACATGGACTCTCTTAAAACTGCACTATAAAAATTAATATGCTAAACCCATACTCCTAGAAGTTTCATCTCCTAAATAAACGCGAATACTTAAGAAATCTGTGGGACATGCCGTTTCACATCTTTTGCAGCCTACACAATCTTCTGTTCTAGGAGATGAAGCTATTTGGCCAGCTTTACAGCCGTCCCAAGGAACCATCTCTAAAACATCAAGTGGGCAAGCCCTTACACATTGGGTACAACCAATGCAAGTGTCATAAATTTTAACTGCGTGTGACATGTAAAAATTGTCTTTTGAACCTCGCTTTATAATACTATTGTCTTACAAAGAAATTAAAAAAATTAAGATATGCTTCACTCTTGTTAACTCTAGGGCATAAAATCATATAGATAAATAGTAATTTTCATAAACTATGTCACAAGAAATCCTTGAAAAAGTCTGTTCTATTGTTTCAGAACAATTAAGCGTTGAAACAGGAGAAGTCAAATCAGATTCAAATTTCCAAAATGATTTAGGTGCAGATTCTCTAGATACTGTTGAATTAGTAATGGCTCTTGAAGAAGCATTTGATATTGAAATTCCTGATGAAGCAGCTGAAGGAATAGCAACTGTTGGCGATGCAGTAAAATTCATCGAAGAAAAAAAAGGTTAGTATAGGATGCCAAATTTCCATCGAGTAGTTATTACTGGTCTCGGAGCAGTAACTCCAATTGGTAATAACATTGATGAATATTTAGTCGGTCTTCAAACAGGTACTAATGGGGTTTCAGATATTACTCTCTTTGATCCTGAAGAACATCCCTGCAAATTTGCTGCAGAAGTAAAAAATCTTCAATCTGAGAATTTTATTGAAGCTAAGGAATCCAAAAGATGGGATCGTTTTTCCCAGTTTGGAGTTATTGCTGCAAAGCAAGCCTTTAATGATTCTGGACTTGAAATTACTGAAGCTAATGCATCAAGAATTGGAGTGATTATTGGTTCTGGTGTTGGAGGCTTACTAACTATGGAAAGTCAAGCTCAAATATTGAGTCATAAAGGGCCTAAAAGAGTTAGTCCATTTACAGTCCCAATGATGATTCCAAATATGGCCACCGGATTGGCTGCGATCGCTTTAGGTGCAAAAGGACCAAGTTCCTCTGTTTCCACCGCTTGTGCTGCTGGTTCAAATGCAATTGGCGATTCTTTTAGATTACTCCAACTTGGAAAAGCAGATGCAATGATCTGTGGGGGAGCAGAAGCAAGTATTACACCTCTCGGAGTAGCTGGTTTTGCCAGTGCCAAAGCTCTTTCTTCCAGAAATGAAAGCCCTCAAACTGCTAGCAGACCGTTTGATGCAGATAGAGATGGATTTGTTATTGGAGAGGGATCTGGGATTCTTGTTTTAGAAACTTTAGAAAATGCACAAAAAAGGAATGCGAGAATTTATGCAGAAATAGTTGGTTATGGAACAACATGTGATGCTCATCATATAACTGCTCCATCTCCAGGAGGGATTGGAGGCGCAGAAGCTATCAAATTAGCGATTGAAGACGCTTGTCTTAGCCTTGAAAAAGTGGATTACATAAATGCTCATGGAACAAGTACATCAGCTAATGATAAAAATGAAACTTCTGCAATTAAATCTATTTTTAGAGACAAATCTTACCTCATTCCTGTAAGCTCTACTAAGTCGATGACAGGTCATCTCCTAGGAGGCTCAGGAGGTATAGAAGCTGTAGCTTGTATACTTTCTTTGACACATAATTTTATCCCTCCTACAATTAACTACGTCAATCGAGATCCTGAATGTGATCTTGATTATGTACCAAATAATGCAAGAGAAGCTCAAGTCGGAGTTACTCTTTCTAATTCTTTCGGCTTTGGTGGTCACAATGTTTGCCTTGCTTTCAGCAAAATGAATTGAAGACAACCAATTCTGTATTTCCAACTTAACTTATTTTAAAACAATGGTCGCTGCATCTGTTTCATTAGAATCACTTTGTGTAAATAGTATAAGAATGCTTGCTGTAGATGCAGTAAATAAATCTAATAGTGGACATCCTGGATTGCCAATGGGATGTGCTCCTATGGGCTATGCATTATGGCAAAACATACTTAATCACAACCCTAATAACCCAAAGTGGTTCAATAGAGACCGTTTTGTATTATCAGCTGGTCATGGCTGTATGCTGTTATATTCCTTGCTTCATTTGACAGGATATAAATCAGTTTCAATAGAAGATATTAAACAATTTAGACAATGGGGATCAAAAACTCCTGGACATCCAGAAACATTCGAAACTGAAGGAGTTGAAGTTACAGCTGGACCTCTTGGAGCCGGCATTTCAAATGCCGTTGGTTTGGCAATAGCTGAAACACATTTAGCAGCTAAGTTTAATAAGCCTGATTGCAATATCGTTGATCACTATACATATGTAATAATGGGTGATGGCTGTAATCAAGAAGGTATTGCATCAGAGGCCTGCTCATTAGCTGGTCATCTTAAGCTTGGAAAATTAATTGCACTCTATGACGATAATCAAATTACTATTGATGGGCGAACCGACGTTTCTTTTACCGAAGATGTCTTAAAAAGATACGAAGCTTATGGATGGCATGTACAACATGTTGAAGATGGGAATCATGATGTTAAAGGAATCACTGAAGCTATCGAAAAAGCAAAATTAATTACAGACAAGCCTTCAATTATAAAAATTTCTACAACCATAGGTTATGGTTCTCCAAATAAATCAGATACTGCGGGAATCCATGGAGCGGCTGTTGGAGAAGAAGAAGCTGAATTAACTAGAGAATTTCTCAATTGGGAATATCCTCCATTTGAAATACCCGATGAAGTATATGCTCATTTTAGAAAATCAATAAACAAAGGTGAAAATTTAGAGAAAGAATGGGATTCTAATTTTGAAGAATATCAAAAAAAATATGCGACTGAGGGAGCCGAATTAAAAAGAATGTTAGAGGGTAAATTACCTGAAAATTGGGACTCAGATCTCCCCTCTTATTCGCCTGATGATAAAGGATTAGCCACCAGAAAGCATTCACAAATATGTTTGGGTGCTCTAGGTCCTAACCTACCCGAACTAATTGGCGGATCTGCGGATTTAACTCACTCTAATTACACAGATATAAAAGGAGAAACTGGATCATTCCAGCCACATAGCCCTGAAAAAAGATATTTACATTTTGGTGTACGAGAGCATGCAATGGCAGCTGTACTTAATGGAATTGCCTATCACAATAGTGGTCTTATCCCTTATGGTGGAACCTTCCTTGTTTTCGCAGATTATATGAGAGGCTCAATGAGGCTTTCAGCACTTAGCGAATTAGGAGTAATCTATGTCTTAACTCATGATTCAATTGGTGTAGGAGAAGATGGCCCTACACATCAACCTATTGAAACTATCCCTTCTCTTCGCGCCATGCCTAACATGCTAGTTTTCAGACCTGGAGATGGCAACGAGACAAGTGGAGCTTATAAACTTGCTATTCAAAATCGAAAAAGACCTTCTGCCCTTTGTTTAAGTAGACAAGGTATGCCAAATCAAGAAAATACTTCGATAGACAAAGTTGCTCTAGGAGGATATGTAGTTTCCGATTGCGAAGGAACACCAGATCTAATATTTATTGGTACTGGAAGCGAACTGAATCTTTGTATTGAAGCAGGTAAAGAAATTTCAAGCTTAGGTAAAAAAATTAGAGTTGTCTCTATGCCTTGTGTAGAACTTTTTGAAGAGCAAGAGGAATCTTATAAAGAAAGTGTTTTACCTAGTAGTGTGAAAAAGAGAGTTGTAGTAGAAGCTGCCCATTCATTTGGTTGGCATAAATATACAGGTTTTGATGGGATTTGTATTACTATGGACAGATTTGGTGCATCAGCGCCAGGTGGAGAATGTATGAAAAATTTCGGATTTACGGTCGAAAATGTAGTTAATAAAACGAAGGAAATTCTATAAATACTAATTTATAACTATACCGAAGTATTGCATTCTTCAAGCTTATCTTGTAACTGATCAAGAGATTCATCAGAAATTTTTGAATTCATTGGGCAATGTTTAGGGCCACACATTGAACAAAACTCTGCCTTTTTAAAGATTTCTTCAGGCAGTGTTTCATCATGGTATTGCTTTGCCCTTTCCGGATCTAATGAAAGTTCGAATTGTTTATTCCAATCAAAGTTATACCTTGCATGACTAAGTTCATCATCTCGATCACGAGCTCCAGCTCTATGTCTTGCTATATCAGCAGCGTGAGCAGCTATTTTATAAGCAATTAAGCCTTCTCTCACATCTTCTGCATTTGGTAGACCTAGATGTTCTTTTGGAGTTACATAACATAACATAGAAGTCCCATACCATCCTGCCATCGCCGCCCCAATAGCACTGGAAATATGGTCATAACCAGGTGATATATCTGTCACTAATGGACCAAGCACATAAAATGGGGCTTCCGAACATTCTTCCATTTGCTTTCTTACATTAAACTCAATTTGATCCATAGGTACATGACCAGGACCTTCAACCATTACTTGAACATTATGTTCCCATGCTCTTCTAGTAAGCTCGCCTAAGGTCTTTAATTCAGCTAGCTGAGCATCATCAGAAGCATCATGCAAGCATCCAGGCCTTAGTGAATCTCCTAAAGAAAAAGTACAATCATATTTCTTGAAAATCTCACAGATATCATCAAACCTTGTATAGAGTGGATTTTGTTTAAAATGATGTAACATCCACTGAGCTAAAATACCTCCCCCTCTACTGACAATTCCAGTAATTCTTCCTTTAACTTTTGGCAAATGTTCTATTAATAGACCAGCATGAATAGTTTGATAATCTACGCCCTGCTGACAATGTTTTTCAATAATATGAAGAAAATCGTCTTCTGTTAGTCTATCTATTGAACCATGAACACTTTCTAAAGCTTGATAAACAGGAACAGTTCCTATGGGTACAGGAGATTCTTGAATAATTGCTTGTCGGACTTCATCTAAATTTACTCCTCCAGTAGAAAGATCCATAACCGTATCAGCACCATATTTAACAGCAAGTTTGAGCTTTTCTACTTCTTCATTGATATCACTTGCATTAGGGGAAGCACCAATATTGGCATTAACTTTGCATCTAGAAGCAATACCTATAGACATTGGCTCAAGATTCAAATGATTAATATTAGCTGGAATAATTAATCTTCCTCTTGCCACTTCTTCCATTATTAAAGAAGAAGGAAGATTCTCTTTTTTAGCAACAAAATCCATTTCTTCAGTGATATATCCATTTCTCGCAAAGTTCATCTGAGTTACATTGTCTTTCCCAAGGCGAGGCTTAATCCAAGAACTTCTCATAATTTCTTAATTTTTAAAAGTGTTATTACTAAAGTTTGATCAAATCTCAACTTCCCTGCATCGAAATTAATGATTCAGGTTCAAAGGGTATGATCTCAGCTAAGTTAAATTTCTTAGCACCCCTAGTATTTATCTTATTAATAGCTCTTTTCTAAAAATAAGTCATCTCATATTGCGTGAAAATAAATAAAATTGTTTTATTTATTTTTTATAAGACTTTATCTTTTTTAAAATATTTTTTCTATCCAATTGTCTGCTCATACCCCTCTCCAAAATAATTACAATCCCCATTAAGCCAATAGGTAAATAAAAAATCTTCTTGGAATTATCCCTAAATATTAATCCGATGGCAGATATAAAAATCATGAAAGGAGCTACAAAAGATAAAATAAATCTTTTATTAATTTTCATTTGCCAATAGTATTAATTGTTTCATTGTTTAATTTTACTATGGATTCTGTTATCACTTTAATTCCAACAGCAATAGCTCTCTCATCCGGATCAAATTTAGAACTGTGAAGAGGAGCACATCCATTTGAACTAGAAACCCCAAGCCTAAACATAGCTCCAGGAATTTCATTTAAGAATTCAGCGAAATCCTCAGCTCCTAATGATGGTTTTTGTAATTCGATTACATTTTCTTGACCCAAAACCTCAATTCCCGAATCTCTGAGGACTCTATTAATTTCAGGATTATTATTAACTGCCGGGGTGATTTCTCTAAATATTACTTTTGCTTCAGCTCCGCAACTATTAGCTAAATAAGTGATATTTTCATTGAGCCAATTACCAATATTCCTAAATACTTTTCGATTAGTGCATCTAACAGTACCAATTAAATTAACCTTTTCTGCGAGAACATTGAATGCATTGCCACCATTGATTTTCCCAAAAGTTATTACTACTGGATCTAGAGGGTCTAACTTCCGTGTTATTGATTCTTGAATTCCCGAGATAACTTTTGAGGCCGCCCAAATAGCATCAACTCCTTCATGAGGTCGAGCACCATGGCCTGATTTTCCTTTAATCTCAACATTAAGTTCTCCAGCAGCTGCAGTTAAACTTCCCTCTTTAATGCCAATAGTCCCTACGGATAAATCGGGGTAGACATGAACTCCCAAAATATGGGTTAAACCATTAGTTGCACCATCCTTAATCATCCATCTAGCTCCACTCGCAATTTCTTCAGCAGGCTGAAAAATTATCCGAGTCCCAAAATTTAGTTTTAAATCCTTAATAATTTTTGCGACACCCAATCCAATCGAGATATGCAAATCGTGCCCACAGGCATGCATAACACCATCTACTTTTGAAGAAAAACTTAATTTAGTTTCCTCAAATATTGGCAAAGCATCCATATCCACTCTTAAACCTATAATACCTTTATCTAGGGGGCCAAAATCAGCTATAACTCCAGTCCTACCTATAGATTCTCTAACATTCCAACCAATATCTTTTAAAAAACCACTGATCAAGATCGCTGTTTGATTTTCAAGTCCACTTAATTCCGGATGTTCATGGATATGTCTTCTTAAGTTAATTAGTTCATCATTAAACGAATCAATTTTTTTATGTAACTGATCTCTATTCATTACTTATTTTAATTCGATAAAATTCATTAAATCTTTAATTGGTTGAGGAGGCCATCTTCTTATTTTTTTTAACCATTCTTCATCACTATATCTAGGATCTAATTCAGTTACCGCTATCCAATTACTTTCTGCTTTACCAGTTTCACCATTAGACCAATTCAAAGCTGTTAAAGCTGCCCTGGCATCTGCAAAAGTTGGATAACGTCTAATTAACTTTATTAATTCTTTTTCAGCTTCATCAATATTTCCCAACTGGAAATCTGCTAACGCCAAACTTGACCTTGCCATGGCAAATCCTGGATTATATAAAGCAGCTTTTGAGAATAAATCTCTTGCTTTATCCCAATGGGATGTAGATCCTTCGACGTTAGCTAAATTATATAATGCAGAAAAATTTTCACTATCTAGGGAAATAACGAACATATAATCCTTTTTCGCTTGCGACCATAAACCCAATGCTTCCTCAGCAATCCCCCTGTTAATGTAAGGATCTATTTCACTAGGATTCAAACTTATTGCCTTATTTTGGTCATCTATTGATCCCTTAACATCTCCTATAACAAGTCTTACATTTCCTCTATTGCTTAAACCTGCAGCATCATCAGGATAAGAATCGAGATATTGATTCCATTCTTGTAAAGCGAGATTAAATTTTCCGCCTGAACTAAGATCTAACGCATTTTTAAACAAATCCTCTCTCGAAGGTAATGAATAGCATGGTGCAATATAAAAAATATTGAAAAAAATAAAAATTAATAAAAAACAAACCTTAACTTTTTTAAAAGTTATCATCTTTTGAATCAATGTACTTTTTTCCTAAAGCAGTAAGCAATCTTCCTCGAGGAGTTCTCGTGAGAAAACCAATTTTAATAAGATATGGCTCAACAACAAATTCTAACATTGAAGAATCATCGCCCAACCCAGATGCAATGGAATCAAGGCCAGTTGGAATATTATTGTTTTGGTTAAGAAAAGATAAATAGTGTCTATCTAAAGAATCCAATCCTTTTTCGTCTATTTGGTATGAATTTAAAGCTTTTTTTATTAAATTCACTGAGATAGCATTAGTTTTCATAACAACTTGAGCATAATCTCTAACTCGTCTTAGTAATCTTAAAGCAATTCTTGGAGTCCCTCGAGATATCTTTGCCAAATCATAAGATGCTTCATCTTCTAAATTGAGATTTATTAATTGGGAGAAATTAACAATAATTTGTTTTAATTCATCACATGTATAAAAATCAATTTTCTGAGATATCCCAAATCTGTCTCTTAGAGGTGCACTTATTGAGGCTAATTTAGTTGTCGCTCCAATCAGAGTAAACCTAGGAAGATTAATTGTTCTGCAACGGGCTCCTCTATTAGCTCCCATAGTTAAGTCAAGTCTAAAATCCTCCATTGCAGAATATAACAACTCTTCAGTTAACCTATTTAAGCGATGTATCTCATCGATAAATAAAACTTCACCTTCTTTTAATCCAAGAAGTAAACCTACAATATCTCTTGGTCTTTCAATTGCTGGTGCAGTCGCAATCCTACATTTTGTATTCAATTCGTGGGCTATCAAAAAAGCAAGAGTAGTCTTACCTAGACCAGGCTGTCCATACAAAAGAGTATGCTCCAAAGGTTCTTTTCTAATAATTGAAGCATCTATAGCTATTCTTAAAGAAGATTTAAGTTGTTCTTGGCCAATAAATTCTTTTAAATTAAGAGGCCGTGCTAAGTTCAAATTATTATTTATCTTTTCTTCTGGAATGTTTTTTGAATCAACTAGCCTAAGTTCTTTTTTACGAAAAGAAAAGTCATTATCGTCTATATTGGAAGAAATTATTGCCATAATGAAAGGTTAATTGCAATTGTTCTGAGTAGAAAGATTTTTTACAACTAAAATGGCAAAAAATTCAAACAAAGTTAAAAAAAATACTAATAAAGCAAATAATTTTAAACTTCTAGCTGATAATAGATATGCAAAATTTCAATATGCAATATCTGAAACAATCGAAGCTGGAATTGAGCTTTTAGGGACTGAAGTAAAGTCCATTAGAAACGGAAAAGCAAATTTAAGAGACGGATACTGTTCATTCAGAGATGGTGAGATCTTATTATTAAATGTTCACATTTCACCACATAAAAATGTGGGGTCTTTCTTTAATCATGATCCACTGAGAAATAGAAAGTTGCTACTACATAAAAAAGAAATAATAAAAATGAAATCCAATACTGAAAAAAAAGGAATGACTATTGTTCCATTATCTCTTTATTTAAAAGGCTCATGGATAAAATTAACTATTGGAGTTGGTAAAGGAAAAAAATTACATGACAAACGACAAGATGAAAAACAAAAAAGCATAAAAAAAGAAATCAACTCTGCACTAAAAAGATAAAAGATTAGTCAGAATTATTGAAAGTATCAATCTAAACTTACTGAAGTTGGAGGTGGGGAAGGATCTGGATCTGCAATTAGCATATGCTGCAATACAGTTTCTGGCCTCTCACTATCTCTCCAGCGAATTTTGTATGCAGGCATTTTTGTACCTCTACTGGTAGTTTGCTCTACTGGTTCAATAACCCATCCTCTTCTTGATCGGCCTTGAGGATTTCTTTTTACTACTGCATCCGCGTGTTTGAAACGGAAACCAACACGTTCACCACTCATTTAAAAAATTTCGTATTGGATTAATTTAACTATTTTACTTCATTCGAGGGTAATTTTTAACTTTTTTTGGAAGTTATTTCTGGTTTTAACAATGGGAAAGGGATTACATCTCTAATCGATGCGCTATTAGTAATTAACATAATTAGCCTATCAATGCCTATGCCTAATCCTCCCGTAGGCGGCATGCCAATCTCTAAAGCATTTAAAAAATCTTCATCTATACAGTGAGCCTCAAGATCTCCTTCATCTCTAAGAGATTGCTGTAATTGCATTCTTTCTCTTTGATCTACTGGATCTATCAACTCACTAAACGCATTTGCCAGTTCTCGACCAACAATGAATAATTCGAATCTCTGAACCGTTTCTTTATTATCAAGATGAGGCCTAGCTAAAGGAGAAATTTCAACAGGATAATCAATAACAAAAGTGGGTTCTATAAGTTTTGATTCTACTTTTTGCTCGAAGACCTCATTTAAAAGTCTTCCCATAGTATTTACTTTATTAGAACAATCAACATTGATATTTTTAACGGCTTGTTTTGCTGCTAGAAAGTCTCCACTGAAAGAATCAAAATCAATCCCTGTATATTTTTTGACAATAGCTTTCATGGATATTCTTGACCAAGGCTTAGAAAAATCAATTTCTTTATTTTGATAATTTATAATTAAAGACCCACATGCATCAGCTACGATATCTTTAATCAATTCTTCAGTTAAATTCATCATATCTACATAATCAGAATAAGCTTCATAAATTTCCACTGAGGTGAATTCTGGATTATGCCTTGTACTTATCCCCTCATTCCGGAAGATTCTTCCTAATTCATAGACTTTCTCAAAACCTCCAACAACCATTCTCTTTAAATGTAATTCTGTAGCTATTCTTAAATACAACGGAATATCTAATGTATTGTGATGAGTTATAAATGGTCTTGCTTCAGCACCACCAGCTTCAGATTGCAGAATTGGAGTCTCTATCTCTAAGAAATCTCTATTATCTAGCCATTTTCTTATAAAACTTATACATTTAGCTCTGGTTTTAAATACATTTTTAGAGTGAGGATTTACTATTAAATCTAAATAACGTTGTCTATATCTTTTTTCAATATCAGTCAAACCATGCCATTTATCTGGGAGAGGTTGTAATGATTTGGATAACATTTCCCATTTTTCTACTTTAATTGAAAGCTCACCTTTATTAGTTTTTTTAATAGTTCCATAGACTCCTATCCAATCACCAATATCTACTATTTCCTTGAGATCTTCAAAAGAAAGTAATTTTTGTTTTTCTAAATTGAAATTAATAATCCTTTTATCTAGATAAAGCTGAATCTGACCTTCTTGATCGCTTATTGTGAAAAAGGCAATTTTGCCCATTACCCTTTTTGCCAGAACTCTACCAGCAATAGAAACACTGAAGTCCTCCTCTTGACCATTCTCTAGATGATCAAATTTTTGAATAAGAAAATTGGTAGTATGTGATACCTTAAAGCTCTGTGCGTAAGAAGCAAATCCTTTATTGACTAGTGAACTAGCTTTTTGTAAGCGCGCTTCTTTTATTTCAGACAAAATTTATTTAAATATATTTGTTTTATTTAATAAAATTATCAGACTATTGCTCAACTTGCCAAAGATGTTGCTGTTTCACCAACTCTCTGAGATGCGTAACCGATTCCTCGAACAGTTAAAATTAATTCTGGATTTCTTGGATCTGGTTCTAATTTACCTCTTAACCTAGCTACATATACATCTACAACTCTTAAATCTGCTGCTCTACGAGGAGGATAACCCCATAGCTGTTCTAAAATTTCTGCTCTCGGGACAACCTTTCCAGGCTCGTCAAACAATAATTCAAGAAGGCTAAATTCAGTATAAGTTAAGCTGATTCTATCTCCTGCTCTTGAGACTTGTCTGCGATTAGTATCAACAACTAAAGTTCCAAATTTCATAACTCCTTTGCCTGAAGGAACTTCTTTAGTTTCTGTAACCGATACAGTTGGGGCCATTCTTCTTAAAATGGTAGCTATTCTAGCCTCTAATTCTTTTGGGCTAAATGGCTTAGATAAATAATCATCAGCACCTAAATCCAAACCCGCAACTCTCTCAGAAATAGCCTCTAGAGCTGTTAAGAATATTATTGGCACTACTGATTCAGCTCTGATTCTTCTACAAACAGCAAATCCATCCATTTTTGGAAGCATAACATCAAGAACTATCAAGTCCGGGGAATCTTTGTGAAAAGACTCAAGAGCTTCTTCGCCGTTGGTGGCTGAATACACTTGATACCCTGCAAGTTGAAGCCTCGTGACTAATACCTTCAAAACTGCTGGTTCATCATCAACAACTAAAATTCTTGCTTTTGACATAGTTAAAAAAGATTTCTCGATATTTCAAAGCAAAGCACTTTTGCATTGAGTTTTTATTCTAACAATTAAAAATATAACATTACGAACCCTCAAAGAGATATTCCTAAGGTTTTGCGAACATTTTAAATGATTTGAAAATATATCTTAATTTTTCAAACACTTTTACTTCTTAGCAAAATTTATTACTGTATTCTTCTTCTTGAAAATTTAAACATTCTTAAAAGTTGGGAGCAAATAAAGGGAGCAAATAAACCTGTCAAAAAAACTTCCGCTAAGATATTTTTAAAACTTGTCATCAAAATTAAAGAATTACTATCTGAAAAATTTCTAAAGAAAATTTGTAAAAAGTAAATAGTCCCACATAAAAAACTTCCAAAAGAACAGATTAAACCATATCTAAAATGTCCCAACAAAATATCACTATGTAATTTAATTCTCCCAAACAAAAAACCACAAAAAATTAAGCCTGGTATATGAGTCAAACTTTCATTTAAAGTTAGAGAATCTAAAATTAGACCTAAAAACAAACCAAATATTAATCCATTGATTGATCCATGAATCATTGACCAAGGCAATAACCAAAATAATGGCCAATATGGCTGAAACCCTAAAAATCCAAGCCAATTAGGGTGCCACATAAAAATAATTGGGATAAAAATAAAGCTTATTATGGATAATTTTTTTGTAAAAAATTTATTCATTAAATATTTACTTTCAAAATTTGCACCCAATCAATTACATGAGGATTTGCTAAAAGTGAAATTTGTGCCGTTTTTTTGGATTTCAATGTTTCATCTATAGAGTGGACAATACCTATAGGAATATTTGGAGGTAATAACGTACTTGCAGGCGATGATGATACAAAATCACCGACTTGAATATCAGCATCTTTTGAATAAAGTATTAGGCTAGGATAATCATCTCCCAAACCGACAAGTAATCCACTAGTTTGAACTCTATCCACCCAAACGCCTAACTTACTTTCTGGAGAAGTTATTAAAGTTACCGACGAAGTGAATAAAGAAGTATTCTTTACTATTCCTAATAATCCACCTGGACCAATCACAATATCACCAATTTCTACTCCATCATTTGAACCTTTGTTTAAAATTATTTGTCTCCACCAACTACCTGTTTTTCTCGAAATAATTGCAGCTAAAATATTTTCGCCATTAGATGATTCTTGAAGAGATAAAATTTGTCGCAATCTTATATTATCTTTTTTAAGAAGATTTAACTTTATGAAATATTCTTGATTAACACTATTAAGAACAATTTCTTTTTGAAATTGACCAGGCCAAAAAGGTTTTGAAATAAAAAAATAAAGATCTTTATAAAAAGCTCCTTTTGATATTCTTACAAAAACCAAAAATAAAAAAATTACAAAAATTTGCCAATTTTTCTTTTTATGCCACCAACGACTAGTAGAAATTCGTCGGATACCTAACATAACATTAATCTCTTATGGCATTCCTTATAAATTCTGGAGTGTCAACAACTCTTTTTAGTTTTTTAAAATCATCCAACACTTCTCCACAACCATTCACTACGCAAAGCAATGGGTTTTCTGCTATGTGAGTAAAAATTCCTGTTTCATCGCTCAATAAATCATTAATGCCTCTCACTAAGGCTCCACCACCTGCAAGCATAATCCCCCTATCAACTATGTCTGCAGCAAGTTCAGGAGGGGTTCTCTCTAGAGTTCTTTTTACTGCTTCGACTATTTTGCTAAGGGTTTCAGCCATGGCTTCTCTGATTTCTCCTGATGTCAAAGTGACTGACCTAGGTAGACCAGATAAAAGATGTAAACCTCTAACCTCTAAAGTAGTTTTATCAAAATCATCATCTGGAAATGCAGATCCAATTTTAATCTTGATATCTTCTGCAGTTCTCTCTCCAACAACTAAATTATGAACTTTTTTAAGATATAGCGCAATTGACTCGTTTATTTCATCGCCTGCTATTCGAACAGATTCACTCAATACAGTTCCTCCTAAACTTAATACTGCAACCTCAGTAGTACCTCCACCAATATCAACGATCATTGTTCCAATTGGCTCAGTTACTGGTAATGATGCTCCTATTGCTGCTGCAACAGGTTCATCAATTAAATGAACTTCTCTAGCTCCCGCTAATCCAGCTTCTCTTACTGCTCTCCGCTCAACACTAGTAACTCCACTTGGAATACCAATCACTATTCTTGGGGCTACTATCCCCTTGCCTTCATTACATTTTTGAATAAATGTTTTTATCATTTGTTCTGCAGCATCAAAATCTGCGATAACCCCATCTCTTAGTGGTCTTACGGCTCGTATGTTACCCGGTGTCCTTCCAAGCATTAACTTTGCTTCTTTACCAACAGCTAATGGAATTCCTTCTTCTAAATCCATAGCTACTACAGAAGGTTCTTGTAAAACAACGCCTTTTCCTGATACGTGTATAAGAGTATTGGCAGTCCCCAAATCTATGCCAATATCTCTAGAAAATTTAAATCTGTTAAAAATCACAATAAGAATTTCTTTTTATAAATAATATATCTATTTTTTGCTAAGCTCTCGTAATTCTTTCGTTTAGTTATGAATAGCACGTAAAACTTTGAGCAAAACCTGAAAATATGAGTAGTATTAAAAAAAAAAATTATGGAAATTAACACTATTAACCTTGTTGGCAGAGCAGGACGCGAACCAGATGTCAGATATTTTGAATCAGGCAGTATTGTAGCAAATTTCACAATAGCAGTTAACAGAAGAAGCAGAGATGAAGAGCCAGATTGGTTTAATTTAGAAATATGGGGCAAGCAAGCACAAATAGCCGCAGATTATGTGAAAAAAGGATCATTAATTGGAATTACAGGAAGCTTTAAAATTGATAGTTGGAAAGATAAAAATACTGGAGAAGATAGATATAAACCAGTCGTTAGGGTAGATAGATTAAACTTACTAGGCTCACGGAAAGAGTCTGATAATAACCAATATTCCAACAGCAATAACTCAAGTGAAATTCCTTTTTAATCTCTATTTTTTTTCAAAAATCTATAAAGTATTTTTATAAAAAAATATAAAAAAATTAAAATTAAAATTGGCTTTATGACATATTTGATTTGATCTAAGTAAGTTTCAATAATTAGATAGTTTTCACCAAATAAATATCCTGAATAAGTGAGAAGTCCTACCCATATCAAACTACCAAAAGTAGTCCAAAGCAAAAATTTTCTTAATGGCATAAGTTCTATGCCAGCGGGGACTGAAATTAAAGTTCTTATGCCTGGCACTAATCGGCCCCAAAAAACTAAAGAAACTCCATATTTATTAAACCACCTTTTACTTTTATTTAGATCATTAGAAGAAATACCTAGATATTTTCCCTTTTTATCAAGAAAGTTTGAAAGTCTCTTTTCATTGACTAATCTACCTAAATAATACCAAGGTAATGATCCTAAAATAGTACCAAGTAATCCCCAAAAAACTAAAATATAGAAGTTTAATTTTTGCTGATAAACAAAGAAACCACCCAATGGCATTATTATTTCCGAAGGGATTGGGGGGATTATATTTTCTAAAAACATAGCTAGACAAATAGCGAGGTAAGCCATAGTTGAATTTTTTTCAACAGCCAAACTAATATAATCAGGAATTGAAGTAAGAAAATTTACAAAAATTAAATTCAATCTTAGTATCTATAAAGTTCTGGTTTATAAGGTCCATCAACAGAGACATTAATGTAATCAGCCTGTTCTTTAGTTAATTTTGTTAATTTTGCACCAATTTTATCTAGATGTAATCTAGCCACCATTTCATCTAAGTGTTTTGGTAACACATAAACTTCTTTAGAATATTGCTCTGACTTATTGAAAAGTTCGATTTGAGCTAATACTTGGTTAGTAAAAGAATTACTCATAACAAAGCTTGGGTGGCCAGTGGCACAGCCTAAATTGACTAATCTACCTTCAGCTAAAAGAATAATTTTATTTCCACTAGGTAGAGTTATGTGATCAACTTGCGGTTTAATATTTTCCCATTGATAATTTTTCAAAGAAGCTACATCAATTTCATTATCAAAATGTCCAATATTACAAACTATGGCCTCATCTTTCATCTTGAGAAGATTTTCATGAGTTATAACCTGATAGTTACCTGTAGCCGTAACAAAGATATCTATATCTTGAACAACATCGTCTAGCGTTACCACACTAAAACCTTCCATTGCTGCTTGAAGAGCACAAATTGGATCAACTTCTGCAACTTTTACGATTGCCCCAAGTCCTCGTAATGACTGAGCTGAACCCTTACCTACATCTCCAAAACCCATAACTAAAGCGACCTTACCAGCAATCATCACGTCAGTTGCACGCTTTATGCTATCAACTAAAGATTCGCGGCAGCCATATAAATTATCAAATTTACTCTTTGTCACTGAATCATTAACGTTGATGGCAGGGAAAGGTAAAGCATTTTGCTTTTGCAGTTGATAAAGTCTTGCAACTCCTGTTGTAGTTTCTTCAGTGACACCAATGATATTACTCTTAATTCTAGAATAGAATTCACTATCAATTTCCAACTTAGACTTAATAGAATTGAATAAAGCAATTTCTTCTTCGTTCCCGGGATTATCTAAAACAGTTAAATCTTTTTCTGCTTTACTACCGAGAATCAATAATCCAGTTGCATCTCCCCCGTCATCAAGAATCATATTTGGAGAGTCTGAACCCCAATCAAGGATATAGTGGGTATATTGCCAATATTCATCAAGAGTCTCTCCTTTTTTTGCATAAACAGAAATTCCTTGATCTACGATAGCTGCAGCCGCATGATCTTGAGTCGAAAAAATATTGCATGAAGCCCATTTCACTTCTGCACCAAGATCAACAAGAGTTTCTATTAAGACTGCGGTCTGAATAGTCATATGAAGACTTCCAGCTATTTTTGCACCTTTAAGTGGTTTTTCAGATTGATATTTATCTCTAAGTGCCATTAATCCCGGCATTTCAGTTTCGGCAATTTTAATTTCTTTACGACCAAAATCTGATAAAGAGATATCAGAAATTACGTAATTAGGAATAGAGGTTTTAACTGAATTTGCGATAACCATGTCTAGAATGTTCTTTTTCTATTAAACTATAGATGATTTTTGCGTGATTTTGTGTTTATTGAGAATTTAAAAGAGACTCTAAAATTAGGAAGAAAATTCTCAAACAAATTAAATCCTCAATCAATTGTTTTATTACAGGGTCCAATTGGGGCTGGGAAAACTTCATTTGTTCAAGGGATTGCTGAAGGCTTATCAATCTCTGAGGAAATTACAAGCCCTACATTTGCTTTATCGCATCATTATAACTCTGGCAGAATTCCGCTAATTCACCTTGATTTATACAGGTTAGACAATGTTTCTTCAGCAAAGGAAGTTTTTTTTTCTGAAGAAGAAGAGGCAATACAAAGAAAAGCTATTTTAGTTATTGAATGGCCAGAATTAATAGAACCAGTTATTGATAATTTCTGGAAAATAGAAATTAGTTACGCAAAAGATTATGGAAGAAACTACGAAATAAGAGATCCCAAAAATCTATTAACCTTTTCATAATATGGCTGTTGCTCTATGGCGCCTTCACCAAGACAAGTTAATAATCCACAAACACCTGCAAACTTAATGCAATCTTCTATTTCTTGTTCATTTGAAGGATAGCCAGAAGCAATTAATTTTGAAATTAAGCCGGCTAGAAAAGCATCGCCTGCGCCAGTGGTATCAACAATTTTCTGTGAATTAAGAATTTCAGTAATTCCCTGAAATCCGTTGATATACCATTCAACGGGATTTTTCCCATCAGTTATTATTACATCTGGTCTATTTGACAACTGTTGAGATATTAACAAGGGATTTTCATCCTCAAAAAACAAACTTGCTTCTTCCTTGGCAAGTTTTAAAACATTCGAATGATTTAAAAATTTCTTGATTAAATTAACTCTCTCGACTTTACTAATTTCTGATGAAAAACTTGAGTGATCCCAAAAGACCTCTCTCCAATTCAAATCAATAACTATTTTGACTTCAAATTTAGTAGCCTGTTCAATAAGAAAAAAAATAGTCTCTGCTGATATTGGAGATGATAATAAGTTCGTACCTGTTACCAAATATTTTATTTCTAATAAAGATTTCTCTAAATTTAAAATTTCTTTTTCTATTAATTTCTTATTAAGAACTTCGTCTGAATAGCAAGGATGAGAACTTTCCTCAAAGCCTGAAAAAAAACGATCTCCAAATTGATCTCTATCTACATTAACCACACGAGTAGATGAATCATTATTTAATTGCAAGAAATCTAAATTAACTCCCAATTGATCAAATTGCGAAATAAATTTTTTTCCATAATCATCATTACCCAAACTTCCCATAAATGATGAATCTATTTTTAATTTTCTTAATGCACAAGCAACATTAGCCGGCGCACCACCAAAATAATCTTTAAATCCTTTATTTGACTTATTTCTGATTCTGTCTATTAAAGCCTCTCCAATACATATAACCTTTTTCCTTTTCATAAAATTAACGCTTTTTCTTAACTAAGAATAATTTATTAAAAACGAATAATTTTTTTTTGAATTAAAGTTTAATTAAAAGCATATTCATAGTGTCTTTAAATAAATCTGAAACTTGGAAGTGGAAAAATTGGGAAATTTCTTGGTCTTTATCCAAAGAATCTACTTCTGAAAAAAATATTAAAGTTTTATTAGTACATGGATTTGGGGCATCAAAAAACCACTGGAGACATAATCAAGATTTTCTTGGTCAATTTTCTAACTGCTACGCAATTGACTTATTAGGATTTGGAGAAAGTAGTCAGCCTAGTGCTTTATTAAATTACGAACCTGACAAAGAAAACTCAATTAAATATTCATTTGACTTATGGGGTAATCAAATATCAACTTTTTGTGCAGAAGTAATCAAATCTCCTGTTTACTTGGTAGGAAATTCAATTGGTGGTGTTATCGCATTGAAAGCTGCTGAAATCCTCAAAGATAATTGCAAAGGTGTCATTTTGATTGATTGTGCACAAAGAACTATGGATGATAAACGTTTAAAAAAAAGTGATATATTAATGAATCTAATAAGACCAGTCCTTAAAACGATAGTCAGACAAAGAATAATTAGCAATACACTTTTTACAAGAGCTGCTAATCCAAAAGTTATTAAGAAAATACTTGAACAAGCTTACCCTACAGGAAAAAATATTGATAAAGAATTGATTGAAATACTTTATCAACCCTCTCAAAGAAAAAACTCTCAAGAAGCATTTCGTGGTTTTATTAACCTATTTGATGACTATCTCGCTACTGACCTTTTCGATAAGGTTGATGCTCCAATCCAGTTGATTTGGGGAGAAAAAGATCCTTGGGAATCTTTAAATGAAGCAATAGATTGGAAGAAAAAATTCAGAAATATTAAGAGATTAGATATTATTTATGGGGCTGGTCATTGTCCTCATGATGAAGAACCTGAAAAAACAAATAAGTTAATAAATGAATTTATTCAAGAAACAAAATAAGCTTCTACATTATCACTAAGTCTTCTCAAGCCTCTTAATCCATCTCTTTCTAGGTTTCTTACTCTATCTCTACTTATCCCTAGAACTCTTCCTATACCTGTAAGAGACATTGGCTCATCACCATCCATTCCGTATCTCATTCTTAAAACTCTACATTGCAGATCAGGCAATTGATGTAAAAGAGAATGCAAATCACCTCTCATACAATCCATCTCTATTTGTTCGTCCGGCAAGTCCTCGCCACCTGCCAGTAAATCTAATAAAACAGTATCTTCACCATCTCCAACTTTGGTTTCTAGACTAACAGGCTGTCCAGCTTTGCACATCAAATCTTTAACGTCATCTTCGGGAAGTTCTACGTATTTTGCAAGTTCACTTACAGTTGGAGTCCTAGACATCTCTTGGCTGAGCTCTCTTTGACCTTTTTTTAACTTATTCAACATTTCAGTTATGTGAATTGGTAGCCTTATCGCCCGACTTTTCTCAGCTATTGCTCTTGTAATGCCTTGTCTAATCCACCAATATGCATATGTTGAAAACTTATAACCTCTGGCTGGATCAAATTTTTCAACTCCTCTGACCAATCCTATAGTTCCCTCCTGAATTAAATCTAAAAGCTCCATATTTCTTTTTGTATATTTTTTTGCAACGCTTACTACCAATCTTAAATTCGCTGCGACCATTCTTTCTTTAGCCCTCTGTCCAGCCCTCAATCTTTTTTTTATTATGGAAGAAGATAAATTTAATTTGGCCGATAATTCATCGACACTAGGCTTATCTCCTGTTAATTCAATAATTTCTAATTCTGTTCTTTCTACTTCCATGTACTCTTGAACTTGTCTACCTAGAGTAATTTCTTGCTCATGAGATAGTAATGGAACTCTTCCTATATCCCTTAAATATGACCGAACAAGGTCAACATCATTACTGCTTTTTATACTCGCGATTGAAGTAAGTTTATTTTCACTTATTGTTTCAGAAGACATGAACGATGAATGATGTTTTGTAAACAATACCATTAAGAAATGTAAAGTTAAACAAAAAAATCCACATTTTTACAAAAATGAGAATAAATACCTAGTGAATTTAGGCTAATGATGAGTTTAATAACCATTTTGCTGTACTGAGATATATAAATACACCAGCAATATCAGTGACGGTTGTAATGAAAGGAGAGGACATTAAGGCTGGATCCAATTTCATTCTATCAAACAACAAAGGTAGGATCGCTCCTGTTGTAGCAGCTAAAGTTGTTATGGATATTAAACTTATTCCCACCGCTGAAGCGATTAAGGGCCCTTCTCCTTGCCACCAAGCGAAGGGAAATACTACAAGCATCATTAAAACACCTAAAAGAGCGCCTGTAATTGCCTCCTTGACTACTGCCTTAATAGCACCCAGAGACTTTAATTTTTGAGTACTTAAGCCTCTAATGACAACCGTTGAACTTTGAGCACCAACATTTCCCCCAGTACCAATAAGAAGTGGAATAAATGCAGCTAATAAAACTATTTCTTTTAATATTTGATCATTCATAGCTATAACCTTTGTCGTTAAACCATTTGCCAAAACCAAAATTAATAACCATAAAATTCTTCTTCGAGCAATCGTAAACAAACTACTTTGGAAATAGTCATCTTCATCTCCAGGTTGTACTGCCCCCGCTGCATAAATGTCTCTCGTTGCTTCTTGTTCTATAACATCAATTAAATCATCAACTGTTACTATCCCAACCAGTCTTTTTTCTTTATCAACGACTGGTAGTGCTAAAAAATCATATCTTTGAATTGCTCTAGCAACCTCTTCTTGATTCGTATTAGTAGAGATATTTACTACATCTCTTGTCATTACATCACCAATTGGCTTAGAGGGATCAGCAGTTACAAGGTCTCTTAAAGAGAGAATACCAGTTAAATGTCTTTCTTTATCTGTAACATATAAACTATAAATAGTTTCAGTAAATGAGGCTCTTTTTCTAACTATAGAAAGAGCATCAGCTGCAGTTTGCATCTCTTTAAGGTCTATAAATTCAGTTGTCATTAATCTTCCGGCAGTTTCAGGCTCATATCCAAGTAATTCAGCTGTTACTTTCCTTTCACCAGGACTAAGAGCAGACAAAAATTTTCGTACAACTTTTGCAGGCAATTCATCAAAGAGTTGAACCCTATCATCAGGAGACATTTTTTCAACGATTTCTAAAACCTCTCCTGAACGCAGTCTTTCTAATAAAGTTTGCTGAACTACTGGATCTAAATATTCATAAACCTCAATTGCTTCATTTTTCTTTAATAATCGAAATGCTAATGCCTGCAATATTAGTGGAAGGCTTCCGATAGCATCTGCAATATCAACGGGTTGAGAAGGCTCTAAAAGTAACTTTGCCTCATCATAATTTCCCGCGATAAGCAATTCCTCAAGTTGAATAGTAATATTTTCTCTTGCACTTAAATCTGAAGATAACGATGGAACTGTTTCAAGATTATTTTCATTCATAAATATAATCCCTTATCAAAGTAACAACACCATTATATGAAATCTAAGTAATTTTTCTACTTATCCAGAACCCGAGAATCATTGTGAATAAATTTACGATAATGATTAAATTAAAAAAAATTATAAATTTAATCCAATCCCCTTGATTTAAAATCGTATACAAAAAATATATAAATCCGCTGAAGGATGTAAAGCAAGAAAAAAAACCACTCAATAAAATTTTTTCAGTTGAAACACTCAATCTTTTACTGATAAAAAAACCTACTAAAAATGATCCAATTATTGAAATAAAAAAATTATTATTTATAGTTATTCTTAAAAAAGTAGCCAAGTAAGCAGCTAAAAGAATATAAATAAAGTTAGTTATTTTCACTTTAAAAAAACTGAATAAGAAAATAACCTAAATAAAAAAACAGAAATGAAAAAATTATCACTTCAAAATAGTGGAAAAATAATCTTAGGAATTTTCTCTTTTTAAATAATTTAAATAGTTGATGTATAAAGGAAGAAAATGTACTAAAACATCCTAAAAAACCACTATAAAATAACACTAATATTTCGTTATTAATAAAATTTAAAGCTACTAAAATTCCTAGTAAAAAAGATGATAAAAAATTTACTATTGAAGTATTTTGAATATCAAAACCTATATTTTTTTTAAAATTATTTTGTATGAATATTCTCAGTATTAATCCAAAAGTACTGCCAAGTAAAATTATAATTATTGAACTAAAATCCAAAATTTACATTTTTATCCAGCCTTTTAAAATCTTATTAGGATCATCTAAAATTTTATTAGAAGCTAATTCAACCCTAACCCAGGTTTCATTTTTGCTAACTTTCCAATTACGTAATAATGATAAGGTTGTACCTACATCAAGAACTAATAATTCCTTAGCATTAATTTCAGGACAAGAATAAAGAGAAGTATTAGAACATAAGATAATTTCATTTGTACTATATGGAAACTTATTTTGATTTAAACTTTTTTGAATCCCACCAGCAGGTAATGTAATTGGAGCAATTAATGCAAAAGTAATTAAACAAAAATTCTTGAGAACATTATTAATCATATGTCTAAAGTTGCCATATCTAAGTTGCTACTATGAGTTTCAATAAATTCTCTTCTTGGTGCAACTTTATCTCCCATTAATATATTAAATATTCTGTCAGCTTCAAGTGCATCTTCGATTTCAACCCTTTTCATCATCCTCGTTTGAGGATTCATAGTTGTATCCCATAATTGTTTTGGCATCATCTCCCCTAATCCCTTAAATCTTTGGATATTATAATTTGCATTTTCTCCAAAACCTTGAATTGTATCCTTTAATTGATTCTCGTTATAACAGTAATTATGGTTCTTGCCTCTTTCAACTTTATAAAGAGGGGGACAAGCAATGTATATAAAACCTTTCTCAACAAGTTCTCTTTGGTATCTGTAAAAAAATGTCAGCAATAAAGTTCTTATATGAGCACCGTCAACATCAGCATCAGTCATAATTACAACTCTGTGATATCTCAAAGAGCTCTCGTCGAACTCCTCTCCTTTTATTCCTAATCCTAGAGCTGTTATTAATGACTGTATTTCTGTGTTTTTATATATTTTAGTATCATCAGTTTTTTCAATATTGAGAATTTTACCCCTTAGAGGCAAAATAGCCTGAAAATTTCTATCTCGTCCTTGTTTTGCGGAGCCACCAGCTGAATCTCCTTCAACTATATAAATTTCTGATTCTGAGGGATCTCTAGAACTACAATCTGCTAATTTGCCAGGTAATGTAGAACTTTCTAGGACACTTTTTCTTCTTACTAATTCTCTAGCCCTTCTCGCAGCTTCTGCTGCATTAAATGATTGAATTGCTTTTTCAAGAATCAAATCCAAAATGCCGGGATTGAATTCCATATATTTTGTGAGAGCCTCCCCAATGAGAGAATCCACAATTCCCCGTACTTCAGTATTTCCTAATTTTGTTTTTGTTTGCCCCTCAAATTCAGGATCTGGAACTTTTACTGATAAAACAACAGTCAAACCCTCTCTAATATTTTCGCCAGCTAAATTTTTTTCAATATCTTTTCTTTTGCCTCTTTTTTTTGCAAGATTATTAAAAGTTCTTGTCAGAACTGTTTTTAACCCTTCAATATGAGTTCCTCCATCAATAGTTCTAATATTATTTGCAAATCCTAAAATATTATCTGAATATACATCTGAACACCATTGCAAAGCGGCTTCTACATATACATTTTCTTTCTGTGAGTCAACATAAATTATTTCAGGATGAATAGAATCTTTTTCAGCATTCATGTATTCAACATATTCTTTAATGCCTCCTTGATACAAGTAAATTTCTTCTTTAAACGAACCATCTGATAATTGATTTCTTTCATCTCTAAAAACAATTTTTACTCCGCCATTAAGATAAGCTAGCTCCCTTAATCTAGATGAAAGAAGAGCATATTCAAATTCAATTCCTCCAGAAAAAATCGTTTTGTCGGGTTTAAAGCAAATAGTTGTTCCTTTCTTAGATGGTTTGCCAGTCTGCTTTTTAGTTTCCAATTCACCCTTTGATATACCTTTTTCAAATCTTTGATTAAATTCGCTTCCATCCCTATAGACAGTCACATTCACCCATTCGCTTAGAGCATTAACTACTGATATTCCTACTCCATGCAAACCTCCTGAAACTTTATAACCACCGCTTCCAAATTTACCTCCTGCATGAAGAACAGTTAGTACAGTTTCTAAGGCACTTTTCCCTGTTCTTGGATGAATATCTGTTGGAATACCTCTTCCATTATCAGAAATTAAAGCAGAACCATCTGCTCGTAGAACTATTTCTATATGATCACAATGTCCTGCAAGTGCTTCATCAACCGAGTTATCAACTACCTCGTATACAAGATGGTGTAATCCCCTAGGTCCTGTTGAACCAATATACATCCCAGGGCGTTTACGAACTGGTTCTAACCCCTCTAAAACCTGTATCTGTTCCGCACCATAATCATTTGAGATTTTATTAGATCTTTTGTCCTCACTCATTTAATATAAAAATAATATTAGACTTTTAAAATGTTATTTTAAAAGATCTTTCATTAAACTTACCATCGCAAAAAGATAAAGTCTCGAAGTCAATGAAAAATTTAATCACTTTAATTATATAGCTAATATTTTTTTCTTCAGAAATTCATATGTATTCGTCTCTACCGCATGTAATTATTTTAATTGGGCCTACTGCAAGTGGCAAAACAGAATTAGCTATTGAAATTGCAGAATATTTTAAAACTCATATACACAATATCGATTCAAGGCAAATTTATAAGTCTATGGATATTGGAACAGCTAAGCCATCTAAAATCCAACAAAAAAAAATAAAGCATTTTTTAATAGATATCAAGGAACCAATCAATCAAATTAATGTAAAACAATTTCAAGAAATTGCTCAAAAATCTATTAAGGGAGAAATTAAACAAGATAATTTACCTTTTCTTGTTGGAGGAAGTGGGTTGTATATGAACTCAATAACGAAAGGATTTTTTGTACCAGATGTCCCGCCTCAATATAATTTCAGAAGACAATTAGAAGAACTTGGTCAGGAAAAATGTTGGGACTTGTTAAAAAATTGTGATCCATTATCAACAAAAAAAATCAATTTTGCTGACCACATTAGAACAATAAGAGCTTTAGAAGTCTTCTACGTAACAGGTAAACCGCTGTCAACTCTGAAAGTTCAAAAATCGCCTAACTGGAAAATCCTAGAGCTTGGATTAGATAGAGATAATTTAAAAGAAAGAATTTTCCAAAGAACAAAAAATATGTTTTTATCTGGAATTATTGAAGAGACGAACGACCTTATCTCTAAATACGGATTTGATTTGCCAATATTAGAAACCATAGGTTATCGAGAAGCAAGGGATGTTTTAAATAACCGTTCAACAATTGATAAAGCGATTGAGTTAACTACGACAAAAACAATCCAATTTGCTAAAAGACAAAAAACTTGGTTTCGTAATAAAAATAATCCTCTTTGGCTTAATAACAAAAACCTGCTAAAAGATGCAATAATTAAAATAGAGTCTTTTTTAAGCTAACTTTATAAAAATAGATTTTGTTCATCATCCAATCAATTTATTTAATTAACTGAATGCCCCCACGCCCACGCTTTGACCGACGAGCTCCAGTTAGAGAGCTACCAAATATAAACGAAAGAATAAAATACCCTCAATTGAGAGTCGTTGATTCAGATGGAAAACAATTAGGCGTCATAGATAGATTAAAAGCATTAGAAATAGCATCTCAAAGAGAACTTGATTTAGTTTTGGTGAGCGAAAAAGCAAATCCTCCTGTTTGTAGAATCATGGACTACGGTAAATATAAATTTGAACAAGAAAAGAAAGCTAAAGAAGCAAGGAAAAAATCTCATCAAACAGAAGTTAAAGAAGTAAAAATGAGATATAAAATTGATAAGCATGATTATGATGTTCGAATTGGTCAAGCTACAAAATTTCTAAAATCCGGAGATAAGGTAAAATGCACTGTAATTTTTAGAGGACGCGAAATTCAACACTCAAATTTAGCTGAGACACTTCTTTTAAAAATGGCTAATGATTTAGAAGAGCAATCAGAAGTTCAACAAAAACCAAAAAGAGAAGGGAGAAACATGATTATGTTTTTAAGCCCTCGCAAAACTCCTCTGATTAAAAAAGATGATGCGTGATAAATTGTTATAAAAAATATGACGGATGTTAAAGTGTCACTATATTAAAAATTAACTTAGTCAGGATTTTTCTAAAGTGAGATTCCATATTCAACAAGAAAGTGATATCCCAGCATCTACTCAACTAAATAATCAAATTTGTTTCGCAATTGCAGCGAGACATTATCCTCCAGGACACAGACTTCCTAGTACGAGGCAACTTGCAATGCAGACTGGACTTCATCGTAATACTATAAGTAAAGTTTACAGACAACTGGAATTAGATGGGGTTGTAGAAGCTATAGCAGGATCAGGTATCTATGTAAGAGATAATCTTACTAAAAGAGAATTTACAAAATCACTTTACTCAAAGGATAAAATAAGTAAGGAACCTGATCAAGAAGCCAAGAAGGTAATTGACAACTTAATAAGTCTTGGATTCACTTTACAAGAGACGAGAGAGATATTGAACAATGAAATTGATTGGCGTATAAAGTGCGGAACTAGAATCATCGTCAGTACTCCTAGAGAAGATATTGGAGCTTCTATGTTAATTGCAGAAGACCTTTCTAAAACAGTTAATGTACCAGTAGAAGTTGTTCCTATGGAAGAATTAGAAAAAGTTTTGAGTAATTCAAATAATGGTACGATTGTCACAAGCAGATATTTTTTACAGCCTCTAGAAAAAGTTGCTAAACAACATGGAGTTCGCGCAATTGCAGTTGACTTGAGTGACTTTCAAAAGGAATTAAAAATTCTCAAGGAATTAAACGCTGGAAGTTGTGTAGGTATTGTAAGCATAAGTCCTGGTTTATTGAGAGCAGCAGAAGTCATTATACATAGCATGCGTGGTAGTGAATTAATGCTTATGACGGCAATCTCAGACAATAACAGTAGATTACTCTCACTTTTAAAGGCTTCAAACCATATAGTGTGTGATGGACCGAGTTTATCAGTTGTAGAAAACACATTGTTAAAAAATCGTTCTCAATTGATGAGATTACCTCAAATAATATGTGCTAAAAATTATTTAAGTATAGAAACAATAAATCAATTAAAAAAAGAAATAGGAGTTATTAATTAAACCATGGTATTAAAAACTTTTAAATCAGATATAGAAATTATCAGAGAGAGAGATCCAGCCGCAAGAGGAATAGTAGAGATATTTCTTTGCTACCCGGGATTTCAATCAATAGTTATACATAGGTTTACGCATAAATTATGGCAATTAAAGATTCCTTTGATTCCCCGCTTACTCAGTCATCTTAATAGGCTAGCAACAGGTATTGAAATCCATCCTGGAGCAAAAATTGGTAAAAGGGTTTTCATAGACCATGGAATGGGCGTTGTAATTGGTGAAACTGCTGAGATAGGAAATAACTGTTTGCTTTATCAGGGTGTGACATTAGGAGGTACTGGAAAAAGCCATGGCAAAAGACATCCCACCTTAATGGAAAATGTTGTTGTCGGAGCTGGCGCAAAAGTTCTTGGGTCCATCACAGTAGGATCTAATACCCGTATTGGTGCAGGCTCAGTAGTTGTTCGAAATGTGGAGGGGAACAGTACTGTGGTCGGAGTTCCTGGCAGGGTAGTGCATCAAAGTGGAGTCAAAGTAAATCCATTAGCTCACTCTGCCTTACCAGATGCAGAAGCTAATGTGATTAAAAATTTAATGGATAGAATAGACTCTCTTGAAAATGAAATTCTTAAATTACAAAAAACTCTACAATGTATAGCCAGCTCAGAATCTATTGATATTTCTAAACTCGGTGATTCTCAAAATCTTAAAGATAAAGAAATTATTGAATTTCTTGGAGATGATTAAATGTTGATTTAATTTTTTTCATTAACTTCAGTTTTAGGTTGAAACATAAACATTGAATAAATAACATTTCGTCTCATATTAGTCATCATTTCGAGAAACATGTCATATCCTTCATTTTTATATTCGATTAATGGATCTTTTTGACCATAACCTCTCAATCCGACTGATTCCCTCAAGGAATCCATTGATTGAAGATGTTCTCGCCATAAATTATCGATTTGCTGCAAAATGAAAAATCTTTCAGCTTCTCTCATTAATCCTGGACGAATCTTTTCTATTTGTGATTCCTTTAAGTCATAAGCTATTCGCAACTGCTCTTGAAGATAGTTTTTTAATTCTTCTATTGACAGTAAATTAATATCATCAGATTTAAGATCATCTAATAAATATATAAATTCTTTGACTTTAGAAATTAATTGATCAATATTCCATTCTTCAGGAGGAAGATCAGGATTAATATAAGCATCTACAATTTCAATCATTGTCCTTTCTCCATATCCTATTACTTGTCTCTTTAAATCAATTCCTTTCAAGACTCTTAGTCTTTCGCCATAAACTGCTTTTCTTTGATTGTTCATTACCTCGTCGTATTCAAAAACTTGTTTTCTAATATCGTAATAGTAGGTTTCAACTTTCTTTTGAGCACTTTCTAGAGACCTAGTAAGCATTCCTGACTCAATAGGCATATCTTCATCAACCCTAAAAGCATTCATTAGATTTGCTACTCTATCTCCTCCAAAAATCCTTAATAAATTATCATCTAAAGATAAAAAGAATCTTGTACTTCCAAGATCGCCTTGTCTTCCAGCTCTTCCTCTAAGTTGATTATCCACTCTTCTTGATTCATGTCTTTCAGTGCCAATGACATGTAAACCGCCAGCCTCTCTTACTTTTTCTTCTTCATGAATCAAAACTTTTTGATATTCTTTTTTCACATCAGACAAAGATTCTCTCAAAAGCTTTATTAAGTAATCATCAGTTGGTGCTTTTTCTGCAGCTGTAGCTATCCTGTCATCAAGCTCCAAAACAGAAAGTTGTCTATCTCCCCAATTTTTAACAAGTTCATCAGATAAAATAAAGAGTTTCTTTTCAATTGCTTCATCTAGTTTGCAAGGGAAAAGACTTGTTGAAGAATTTGAAATGTTCTTTTTCAAATTTGAGCCAGCTTTTGTAGAAAAACCACTCTTAGATTTTGAATTTCTTTGTTTAGGTATTGGTGGCTTATGATCATTATCAGGCTTGACTAACAAAGGAATTAATATTTCTTTTAATTTAAGTCTTGCCATATAGTCACTATTACCACCAAGAATTATATCCGTTCCCCTTCCAGCCATATTAGTCGCAATAGTAACAGCACCTGCTCTTCCTGCCTGAGCAACAATTTCTGCCTCACGTTCAACGTTTTCTGGCTTAGCATTTAACAAATTATGTGGGATTTTTTCTTCAGACAGAAGTAAACTTAATAATTCACTTTTTTCAACACTTGTTGTACCAACTAAAACAGGTCTACCATCTTTATGAATTTGTGCAGTTTCTTTAGCAACGGCTTTCCATTTACCAATCTCTGTCTTAAAAACTTGATCAGACCAATCTTGTCTGTTTCTTTTTTGATTTGTCGGTATAACTGTTGATTCTAATTTATAAGTTTTCTCAAATTCAACCTCCTCAGTTTTTGCAGTTCCCGTCATTCCTGCTAAACCAGGATATAAAAGGAAAAAATTCTGATAAGTTATGGATGCCAATGTTTGAGTCTCAGGCTGAATTTTCAGATTCTCTTTCGCTTCTATTGCCTGATGTTGTCCATCACTCCAACGCCTTCCAGGCATTACCCTACCAGTAAATTCATCAACTATGACAGCCTCATTATTCTTAATAATATAATTAACATCTTTAATAAATAATTCTTTAGCTTTTAAAGCGTTAGTAATATAGTGCGCCCAAGGATCTTGAGGATTATATAAATCATTAACTCCCAAATACTCTTCACATTTTGCAAAACCCTGATCAGTTAAAATACAACTTCTCTGTTTTTCATCAACTTCATAATCACCTTCTGGATCAATACCATCTTTACTTAATTCTTTTGCTTTGACTAATGCCAGAGATAATTCTGCAGCTTTTTGATATTTTTCTTGGGGTCTTTCAACTTGGCCAGAAATGATTAAAGGCGTTCTTGCTTCATCAATTAATATTGAATCAACCTCATCAATTACGCAGTAATTAAATTTTCTTTGAACTACCTCACTAATATCAGTAGCCATATTATCTCTTAAATAATCAAATCCTAATTCTGAATTTGTGGCATAAGTTATATCACAATCATAATTTTTCTTTCTCTCAACTGGATTCATATCTTGCTGAATCAAACCAACGGATAAACCTAAAAAACGATGAACTTGTCCCATCCACTCTGCATCCCTTCTAGCTAGATAATCATTTACAGTAACAACATGAACACCTTTCCCCGTAAGAGCATTCAAATAACAAGGTAATGTTGCGACAAGAGTTTTTCCCTCTCCAGTCTTCATCTCAGCAATTTGACACTCATTTAAAACCATCCCGCCGATTAACTGAACATCAAAGTGTCTCATATCAAGAACACGTTTACTTGCTTCTCTTACGATTGCAAAAGCTTTAGGAAGAAATTCTTCTAGGAGTTCTTTTTGTTTTTTAAAATCTAATTCTGCTGAAATATTTGATTTAAGATTTTGAGTTTCTTTTCTAAGGTCATCATCAGTGAATTGAGAAATTTCTTCTTCTAAAAAATTTATCTCTTCCACTATTGGTTGATAGCGCTTTAACTTTCGTGTATTCGGATCTCCCAACAAAAGTTTTAGCATAAGTCAAAGTCCTTAAAAAATTCATCTTATTACAAACATTATAAATTAGTGCGTTACAACAGAATGAAGAAAACTATTATCTCTTTATTTTATAGAAACGATCGATTAGGGTATTTAGATTGAAGTCACAAAAATAACCTAGTTGACATCACTTTTCAAAAATCTTTTTAATAAATGAAAGAAATATCTCTAATCAAACATGCTAAAGGAGCTTTAGGGTTAAGGGTTTTTGGATTGGGTCCTAATCTTAAACCAACAAATGGATTAATTAAGCTACAAAAATTACTAGAAACCAATGCTTTCTGGGCAAAAAATAGAACAATTAATGATCTAAAAAAATGTCTCGCTAACAGTGATGTCGTAATAAGTCTTTGGGTTGGTAAGGAAATAGTTGGTTTTGGTAGAGCTTTAACCGATGGGATTTATCGCGGAGTACTTTGGGATATTGTTATAGATCAAAATCATCAAGGCAAAGGTTTTGGGATTTTAATTGTAAAAAATCTTTTATCTTCTAAAAAAATTAAAAATACAAAAAAATTATATTTAATGACAACAAATAAAAAATTATTTTATTCTCAATTTGATTTTAAAGAAGTTACTTCTCAAAATTTATTGATTCGTGAAATATAAAGCACTTTGTTACTAAAGAAACAAAATCAAGATACAAATTTACTATAAAGCCATCTTATAAAAGGTCCTAAAATAGGAACTGGTCCAAAAGTTGGTCCGCAAAAATCAAAGTAATCTCTGTGCTCTTTGATTAATCCATTTTCACCAAATAATAAGCGAGTAGTTCCAGGATAAATAAATTCTTTACCCATAATTTTTAAACCCATTGTCCATTCAACAAATCCACAATCCCCAGTTATGGAAATTGCATGAGTTTCTAAAAAAACATCATCACATCTTTTAACTAGCTTTTCTTGAGCTTTAACATAAGAATCTAAGCCCTCTGTTTCCTGAGTTGGGTCTGTAAAAATAACATTCTCATTATAAAATTCAGCCCATTTTTGCTTTGTTGGTGCATCCGTACCATAAGGTTTAGTAAATAATCCCTTTAAATCCTCAATAGAAATTACTCTTGTCATTACGAAAATTTTTATTAGAAATATCTTAAAAGATACAAACATTGAAAGCGGATGAAGAGATTCGAACTCTCGACATTCTCCTTGGCAAGGAGATGCTCTACCACTGAGCTACATCCGCATAACTTTTTTATTTTATCTCAAAGAAGGGTTCAATTATAAAAATAATTAAATTTTTTCAATTAATTTAAATTTTTAATTAAGGATCCCATCTCAATTGCTTGTAAAGCATAATTCCAACCAAGATTATTTTTAATCCCTGCTCTTTCTAAAGCCTGCTGCATAGTATCAGTAGTTAAAACTCCAAAAATAATTGGAACATTGTTTTCATTTGAAACTTGCGAAATACCCTTGCTCGCCTCAGATATAACTACATCATAGTGGGAAGTTTCACCACGGATAACAGCCCCAAGAGCGATTACAACGTCAAAACTCTTTTTTTTCATGAGGGTTTTAGCTGCGATTGGTAATTCGAATGAACCAGGAACCCAAACTATATCTACTTGATTGCTTAATTCAGAAGTATCTAAACCATGTCTTTTTAAACAATCAAGACAACCAGATAAAATTTTATTTGTAATTAAATCATTAAATCTTGCTATTACAATCCCAACTTTTAAAGTAGAGGCATTAGTAAAAGAGCCCTCAAAAATAGCCATTAAATTTTACTTAGATATATTAATAGATTCTCACGAAAAGGTATTAAGTTCAAACTAATGAAGAAACTATCCCTGTAACAAAAACCAAAACAACCCAAACAGCAGCAATAGAATAAATTTTTCTCCTACTTTCTCGCTGACCTTCCTCAGTAGAAGGTTGAGTTACATATAAAACGGGAACTCCAACTACCGCAATTAAAGAAGCAAATAATAGAGCGTTTACGAAGAAAAAGTTAACAGCCTGCATAATTCAGTCTTAAGTTTCAAATATTATAAATACTATAATCTCATGAAAATGATAATTTTTAGAGAAAATTTACATACTTTAGCCACTTTAAATGCAAAAAAAAAATTTCTACCTAATATCTATTTAGGAATTAAAAAAGTATGCAAGAAGATACGATAATTCAAAAGAATTTATTTGCGATTGGTAACTATAATAATGAACAAAAAGAAATAACAAAAATTCCAGACGATTTATCTTTGGAAGATTTAAAAAAAGAATCGCAAAAAAGACCCAGACAAAGAAGAAATTCAAATAATTTAATAAATCAATTCAAGACTGATTTAATTTCAAATAACAAAAATGTTTGCATCAATGAAGAATCTTATAGCTATAAAACAGTTTCAAAACTGAAATTAACTCCTGTAATGAAGCATTATGTAACTCTAAAAGAAGAAAATAAAGATAGGTTATTACTTTATAGATTAGGAGATTTTTTTGAATGTTTTTTTGAGGACGCTGTATTAATATCTAACCTTTTAGAAATAACGCTTACTAGTAAAGATGCTGGCAAAGAGATTGGTAAGATCCCTATGGCAGGGGTTCCCCATCATGCAATGGAGAGATACTGTGCTGATTTAATTAAAAAAAATTATTCTGTGGTTATATGCGATCAATTAGAAAAAAGTTCTGGAAATTATGGGACTCCAATTAAAAGAGGAATAACAAGAGTAATTACTCCTGGAACCGTAATTGAAGAGGGGATGTTGATAGCAAAGAAAAATAATTGGATTACTGCTATTTACTTATCCGAAGAAAACTCAGATGAATCTTATGATTGGGGTATATCAAAAGCTGATGTAAGCACAGGAGAATTAATAACTTTAGAAGGCCAATCTCTGTCAAAACTATTTGATGAAATTATTAAATTAGATTCTTCAGAAATCATTGTAGGAAGCAATGCAGTAAGAAATTTATTAATTAAAGGAAATAGTCAAATTACATATACTGTTTCTCAAGAGACTAATTTTGGAATTAACGAAGCAAATTATCTAATAAAAAATTATTTCCAAATTGCAAACCTAGAGGGAATAGGACTTAAAAATTTAAAAAATGCAACTAGATCACTTGGAGGTTTATTAAATTATTTAGAAAAAATTAATCCTTCAAATTTAGATAAAGATTCTTCTTTAAAAATCTCATTAGACTTTCCACAAATCCAATATGGTCACAACAAATTAATTATTGATTATCAAACTCAAAAAAACTTAGAAATCAAAAATACACAACGAGAAAACAATTATGTAGGTTCGCTACTATGGAGTATTGATAGAACTTATACTTGCATGGGTGCAAGGTGTTTAAGAAGGTGGATAGATTCACCACTATTAAACGTTAATGAAATTTATAAAAGACAAAATATAATTACAAACTTTATTGAATCTAAACAATTACGTACAGATACCCAAAATTTACTTAGAGCAATGGGGGATTTAGAAAGACTTGCAGGTAGAGCTTGTGCAGGTCATGCAAGTCCCAGAGACTTAATTGCAATAGCTCAAGGTTTAAAAAAATTGCCTAGACTAAAATCAATAATCGAATTATTTAAATATGATCTCCCAAATTGGACTGATCAATTAAAAAATATTGATGAAGGACTCTTAGAATTAGCTGATACTATAAGTTTTAAACTAATAGAAAATCCTCCTCTAAATATTAGTGAAGGAGGCATGATCCACGATGGAGTTGACAATATATTAGATGGTTTACGCAATTTAATGGATGATTACTCTGAGTGGCTAAATAAAGAGGAATTAAAAGAAAGGAAAATTAGCAAAATTTCAAACCTAAAAATTCAATTTCATAAAAATTTTGGGTATTACATTTCTATAAATAAGTCAAAAGTTAATTTAGCTCCACAGCATTGGATTAAAAGGCAAACACTTACTAATGAAGAAAGGTATATCACTTCAGAAATTAAAAATAAAGAAAATAAGATTTTCCAAATAAAAAGTAGAGCTTCATCAAAAGAATATGAAATTTTCTGCGAATTAAGAAATATAGTTGCTGAAAAAACAAAACAAATAAGATCAATCGCAAAATCCATAGCATCTCTTGATGCACTGCTTGGTTTATCAATTACTTCAGTAGAAAACAATTTTATAAAACCTTCATTAATACCAATAAATGATTCAATGACAAAAAATAGTACAAAAATTATCGCAGGAAGAAATCCAATTGTAGAGCAATTGTTAAGTGATAAAAATTTTGTAGCAAACGATATCTCTTTTGAGGATACTCAAAAATTAATCATATTAACCGGTCCCAATGCAAGCGGAAAAAGTTGCTTTATAAGACAAATTGGTTTAATACAAATTCTCACACAAATTGGTAGCTTTGTTCCTGCTAATAATGCTGAAATCAAAATTGCAGATAGGATTTTCACAAGAATTGGAGCGGTTGATGATCAATCATCTGGACAATCAACATTTATGGTAGAAATGTCTGAAACTGCATCAATTCTAAATCAGGCAACTTCTAGCTCACTAGTTTTACTTGACGAGATAGGTAGAGGGACATCTACTTTTGATGGACTTTCAATAGCTTGGTCAGTAAGTGAATATCTTGCAAAAAAAATTCAATGTAATACTATTTTTGCTACGCACTATCATGAGCTTAATTATCTAAAAAATTCAAATACGAATATACAAAATTTTCAAGTTTTAGTAGAACAAAATGACGATCAGCTAATTTTTAGCCACAGGATTGTTAAAGGGGGATCAAACAAAAGCTATGGAATAGAAGCAGCTAAATTAGCAGGAGTTCCAAAAGAAGTTATAGAAAAAGCAAAATCAGTTTTAAATTCTTTAGAACAAAATAACAATTTAAATTATGATATTAAGTAGATTTTTGGCATTTTTATGAAATAAATACTTTTTAAATAGTTTCCCTCAATAAGGCGTTTAGCGCAGCAGCTGCCATTGCAGCACCTCCTCTAGTTGAACTCAGAACAATTCTAGGAAGATCGGTAGAAATAAGTTTGTTTTTGCTTTTCTCTACTCCAATAAATCCAACAGGCATTCCTATAATTAAACTAGGTAAATCTTTTGTACTCTCTAAAATATCAATTAAATAAGTTAACGCTGTAGGCGAACTGCCAATAACTACAATAGGTGATTTGCTTCCAGAATTCATAGCAGATAACTTCTTCCAACCTTCACTTAAGCCATATGCAGTTTTAGTTAAGTTTGTCTGATTATTTTCTCCAAACCACATACTAGCAGTGAATACTTTATTCCTAGTGGTATTTTCTGCCATGGATTTTATTGCTGCTGCTGCCATATCAGTATCAGTTAAAATCGGAGCACCATTTTTGAGTGCCTGAAGCCCTTTTTCGCAAGCACCTTCACTAAAATTTACAAGATTTTGGACTGAAAAATCTCCTGAAGTATGGACTAATCTCTCTAAAACTTTTTTTTCCAAATAATTTAGATCATTGACTTCTAATTGAGATCTTATGAATCTGATGCTTTCCAAAAAAATTGGATGATCTATTACCATTAAATTTAATTTGTGTTAGAAGTAATCATAGTTAATATATGATTTTTGTTGAGCGATTATGCCAATACAAATATTATGGGGAAATGATCTAAATGCTCAAAATACATTTATTCAAAAATTAATTGATAAGGAAGTATCCAAAGAATGGAAAGAAATAAACGTAACTAATTTAAATGGAGATGATGATGAGCAAGTCAATAAAGCTTTTGATGAAGTTCTTACACCTCCTTTTGGGGATGGATACAGAATAGTTACATTGAAAAATAATCCAATTTTTACTTCAAAAAATGAGGATCTAAGAACTAAATTTGAAAAAATTCAAGACAATATACCTCAAAATACTTATTTCATTTTACAAAATACAAAAAAACCAGACTCAAGACTAAAGAGTACTAAATTTTTACAAAAACTTATCAAAAATAATTTAGCCAAAGAAAAATCATTTTCTTTACCAGAAATCTGGGACTATGAGGGTCAAAAAAGATTTTTAGAAGATGCGGCAAATGAAATGAATATCAAAATTGATAAAAATGCTGCTGAATTAATTATTGATTCTGTTGGTAATGATAGTTTTAAACTAATAAATGAATTAGCCAAAGCAAAAACATACCTTTCTGCAGAAACAAGTGATTCGAAGTCACAACTTTTTCTTAAAAGTATTGATGTAAAAAAAATATTTAGTGATCATCAATCCAACATTTTCAAAATCATTGATCTTCTATTACAAAAAAATATTAATGAAAGCCTTATTGAAATAAATTATTGCTTACAGAAAGGAGAACCTGCGTTAAGACTAAATGCAGGTTTAATTAGTCAAATAAGAATTCATACCATTATAAAATTGGCAGTTAATTCAGGAAACGATAATGCAGAAAAGATTTGTAATCTTGCAGGCATTTCTAATCCAAAAAGAATTTTCTTTCTTCGAAGAAAAGTCAAAAATGTGTCGCAAGAATATTTAATTAATTTAATGAGTAACTTATTAGATATTGAATCATTCCTAAAACAAGGTAATAATCCTATAAATGTTTTTACGGAGAAATTAATTAATTTAAGTTAACCAGATTATAAGTTTAAGAATTTACATTATGATTTAAACATGGCTCTACTAGTAAAAAAATTTGGCGGTACTTCTGTCGGTGATATTAAAAAAATTAAAAATATTGCAAATAGCATTTGTCAAAGTAAAGAAGCAGGAAATGAAATTGTCGTAGTTGTTTCTGCAATGGGGCAAACTACTGATGATTTAAATTGTTTAGCGGAATCAATTAGTCAAAATCCTAATCGAAGAGAATTGGATATGCTTCTCTCAACTGGAGAGCAAGTAACCATAGCTCTTCTTTCAATGGCATTAAACGAATACGGAATACCTGCAATTTCAATGACCGGTAGCCAGGTTGGAATTATTACTGAATCAATTCACGGTAAAGCCAGAATACTAGATATTAAAACAGAAAGAATCCAAAATTATATAAATCAGGGTTTTGTAGTTGTAGTGGCTGGATTTCAAGGAACAACATTAAGCCATACAGGTTCAATGGAAATTACAACTTTGGGTAGAGGTGGTTCAGACACTTCCGCGGTAGCTTTATCAACAGCTTTAGGAGCTGAGACTTGCGAAATTTATACAGACGTTCCAGGGGTTCTTACTACTGATCCAAGAATTGTTCCTAATGCAAAACTCTTAGATAAAATTAGCTGCGAGGAAATGCTTGAACTTGCAAGTGTCGGTGCTTCCGTTCTGCATCCAAGAGCAGTAGAAATTGCTCGCAATTATGGAATTAAATTATGTGTCAAATCAAGCCAAAGTGACTCAAGTGGGACTCTCCTAGAAAGTCAAATCCAACCTCTCCCGCTAAAAAGAGGAAGCTTAGAATTAACAAAAACAGTCAATAGTCTTGAAGTATTAGAAAACCAAGCAGTATTCAGTCTGTCAAATATTCCTGATAGACCTGGAATTGCAGCTCAAATATTTGAAAAACTTTCAGAAGCAAGTATTAACGTAGATTTAATCATACAAGCGACAAATGATGGAAATAATAACGATATTACATTTACTGTTAGTGAATTAGAAGTTAAAAAAACTGCAGAACAATGTGAACTTATAACTAGTCAATTAGGAGGAGAATATAATCTAAAAACAAAAATGACTAAATTAAGTATTCAAGGAGCAGGCATTATGGGCAGACCTAGTGTTTCTGCTGATTTATTTGATACTTTATCTCAAGCAAATATAAATGTCAGGTTAATAGCTACTAGTGAAATTAAAGTCAGCTGCGTAATTGAAATCAATAATATACCAAAAGCTATTAGATTTGTTGCTGAGAAATTTAAGTTATCTGATACACAAATACTTGTTAATCCAATCAATGAAAAACAAGATCAACCTGAAGTAAGAGGAATTGCCTTAGATAAAAACCAAGTTCAAGTCAGTTTTCGAAAACTGCCTGATCGTCCAGGTGTAGCAGCATCAATATGTTTAGCACTAGCTGAAAATAATTTACTTTTCGATACTATCGTTCAGTCTGAAAGAATTTCCTCTTTGAAAACTAAGGATATTAGTCTTACAATGAATAAACAAGATAGAGAAAAAGCTAACTTAGTTTTTGAGGCCTTAACAAAAAAATTACCCGGATCATACATTGAAGATGGCCCTGCTATAGCCAAAGTAAGTACTGTAGGAGCGGGAATGGCATTTAAGTTTGGAACGGCTGGAAAAATATTTAGAGCATTGGCTGAGCATAATATTAATATTGAAATGATTGCCACTAGTGAAATCAGGACTTCATGTATTGTCTTAGAAAAAGATTGTGACAAAGCAGTTAATGCGATTCATAATTATTTCGAATTAGAAAAATAAGTTCTTTTTAATTATTTCTTGCCAATTTTTGTCTTAATTTTTTGATTCTGTCCCTCAAATTTGCTGCTTCTTCAAAATTTAACTCTTTTGCAGCATCTTTCATTTTAGTTTCTAACTTTTCTATTAAGTCAGGCAATTCCTCTAGCAAACATTGATTATCACTGGAATTGAGAATTGCGTCAGTTTTGTTATTAACTATATTTATTAAATCTTTAGATAAACCACCAGCATCTAGTTTTCTAGAAAGTTCTAGAAAAGATAATATAGAATTTTCTATTTTTTTGCCTGCAGGTTTTGGAATGATACCATTGACTTGGTTATATTTTTTTTGTATAGTTCTTCTTCTTTCAGTTTCAGATATTGCTTTTTTCATTGAATCTGTGAAGTTATCTGCATAAAGCAAGGCAACACCTTCAACATGTCTTGCAGCTCTTCCTATTGTTTGAATCAATGACCTTTCAGCCCTGAGAAAACCTTCTTTATCAGCATCCAAAATGGCAACTAAAGATACTTCAGGAAGATCTAGTCCTTCTCTTAATAAATTAACTCCTACCAAAACATCATATTCGCCGATTCTAAGGTCTTGAATAATTTCAATTCTTTCAATTGAATGAATTTCAGAATGCAAATATCTAACTCTTACTTTATTTTCAGATAAAAAATCAGTTAGATCTTCAGCCATTCTCTTAGTAAGTGTTGTCACTAGCACTCGTTGATTCTTTTCAGCTCTAATTCTTATTTCAGATAACAGATCTTCTATTTGGCCCTCACTAGGTCTTACATCAATTACAGGATCTAATACCCCAGTTGGTCTTATAACTTGCTCAATAAATTTACCATCACATTGATCTAATTCCCATTGACCCGGAGTTGCACTTATAAATAATGTCTGTTTTGATTTTTCCCAAAACTCTTCACATTTTAAAGGTCTATTATCTGCAGCACTGGGCAATCTAAAACCATGATCTATTAAAACTTTTTTTCTAGATTGATCGCCATTGTACATCGCATGAAGTTGAGGACATGTTACATGACTCTCATCAACTACCAACAACCAATCATTGGGAAAGTAATCTATTAAACATTCTGGCGGTGAACCTGCCTCCCTGCCTGATAAATGACGAGCATAATTCTCAACTCCATTACAATAACCAACCTCTTTGAGCATTTCTAAATCATATTTTGTGCGTTGTTCTAGACGTTGAGCCTCTAATAATTTTCCTTCGTATGTTAATTTATCTAGCTGAGTTTTTAATTCACTTCTAATTGCACTTATTGCACTCTCAAGTCTTTCTTTTGGGGTCACAAAATG
>CACAYX010000003.1 GCA_902536775.1 uncultured Prochlorococcus sp. | reverse complement strand
CGATGTATTCCCTACTCGAGATATGCCAAGCAGCTAAATCAGCTACATGCCTATCTCCTACAATCTCAGTATAAAAATCTGAAACATCATTCAAAGCATCGCCAGGATGTGAATTTGCCAAATTCATCTTTGCATTTGCAAGAAATCCATCTAAATCACATTCTCTAATAGATAAGTATTCCACTAAATGTGATTTCAAATTAAAAGCATTTTCTAGAAACTCTTTTAAGATAAAAGTATTGTTTTTCAATTTCTTACTCTAAATTTCTGATACCAAAATCATAGAATGGTTGTAAATCTTTCTCAAAGAATTCTTAATATTAAAAATGGAAACTCAAGATGGATTCTTAGTAATTAATAAAGATAAAGGCTGTACCTCTCATGATTGTGTTAAACAAATAAGGAAGTTACTAAATACAAAAAAGGTTGGGCACACAGGAACTCTTGACCCAGAAGTTACAGGAACATTACCAATCGCTATAGGCAGTGCAACAAGATTTATTCAATATCTTCCTCAGGGTAAAACTTACATAGGACAAATTAAATTAGGTATAAGAACTAACACTGATGATATTCACGGGGAAATAATTAATCAAAAAAGTTGGCCTAAAATCAGTAATGAAAAATTAGATCAATACTTAAATAGATTTAGAGGAATAATCAAACAAATTCCACCGAAAGTATCAAGTGTGCACATCAATGGTGAGAGGGCTTATAAAAAATCTTTCAGGAATGAAATTTTTGAATTAGCACCAAGAGAAGTAAAAATAGACGAACTTACTTTAATGAAATGGGACCAAATACAAGGAATCATAGAAGTAAAAATCAAATGTTCAGCTGGCACATATATAAGAGCAATTGCAAGAGATTTAGGAGAAATTCTTAATTCCGAAGGTTGCCTTCTACAACTTAAAAGGATTTCAGCTTGTGGCTTTGATGAGCAAAACTCGATAAAAATATCTGATATCGAAAAAGAGAAAGGAGGGGAAAGCTCGAAAAATTTTATTATTCCAACAATCTTTGCTCTTAATCACATTTCAACATTCATCTTGAGTAATGAAGAACAAGTCAATTTTTGGCACACAGGAAGAGCAATTAGAGTTGATATTAATTACATCAAGAAAAGCAAGTCTTTTGATTGTAAAAAACCCATAAAAGTAATTGATAAAAAACAAACACTACTCGGGATTGGCTTCTTAAATAAAGATCTATCTAATATAAATCCAAAATTAGTCCTCAATGCTAAATAACTTCTATAGGTAATCTTTTCTAAAAGGTTTAATCTTCACACCCCTATAAAAATACTTTAATATTCTTTCAGCTTTTTGACCTCTAGACGCCAAATATTTAGCACCCCATTGACTCATGCCTACTCCATGACCTGATCCTTGACCAAAAACTAGCAAACCTTTTTTTATAGGAAATTTATCGTTTAATTCTTCCTCAAAAAATTTAAATCTCACAAAATTACTTTTGAGGCCTAATCTTTTTCTTAAAACTACCCCAGATATTTGATCAGAACCATAAGCCCCAATAACTTTTACATTTTTTACCCTCCCGGTACTAGTAATATCGAGAATCTTTATATTATTTAAACCTCCAATCTTGGGAAAAAAATCTTTTAATTCATTACTCGAAATTTTTTTTTGCCATCTAAATGTTGGATTATTTTTATCAAAATCTTTCACACTTGATAAATATGGATATTTATTCTTCCATACATCTTGGCTATTTTCTGTCATTCCACCTGAGCTACTATGAAACAAAGCATTAATTAATTTATTTTTATACGTCAAAACCAAAGATCGGGTACTTTTAACGGCTCTGATAGTTTTATAAGTTCTTGATTCTAATCCATTATAGACTTGATTTTTCTGGGTTGAATCTATATCAAATAAATTATTCCCCTTTTGCTTTAAAGCATAAGTTCTTGAGGCAATTGCTTGTGCTTTTAATGCTTCAATAGGCCATTTTGTTGGCATCTCTGAGCCCACTACACTACTTAAGTATTTCTCTATTCCTAAAACATTCACTACCAATATTTCAGAATCAAGTACGAAGAGATCAAGCTTACCAGAATATCTTTTCTGACCAACCCATATACCTCTTCCATCAAAAGATCTAATTTGAAATTGTTGATTACTTTTTAATTCATATTTTTTTTGTTTATTTTTATCAAAATATAAAATTTTTCTATTTTTCTCATTTATCAAAGTTAAACCTTTTATTTTTTTACTTGAAAAAAATTCCCCCTCTATCATTAAAGGAATTGATCTATCTGATCTAATCCTTAAATTGTTATTTGTTGATATCAAAACTCTTATTATTGGCTCTCTAGACGCAAAAACACTTTCAGTCTGAAAAACACAAATAAATAAAATAGTAATAAGGCAACATTTACTGTAATTATTTTTAAATTTAAGTATCACTTTGTTTAAAAAACAAATGCTTAATTTGCCTAATTTTGACTAAAAGTCTAAATTTAATCCAGATATAAAACTAAAAATATCATAAATAAGTGAATATTACCTTCTTAGGAACAAGCTCAGGAGTGCCTTCCTTAACGAGAAATGTTTCTTCACTAGCACTTAAATTATCGCAGTCATCAGAGGTTTGGCTTTTTGATTGTGGAGAGGGAACGCAACATCAAATAATAAAAAGCAATATTAAATCTTCACAAATCAAGAAAATATTTATTACTCATATGCATGGAGATCATATTTATGGTTTACCAGGACTTTTGGCTACCCTAGGTTTATCAGGAAATAGTAAGGGAATTGAAATTTATGGTCCTTCAGAGTTGAGAAGTTTTATAAATTCTGCACTTAAAAGTAGTTTTTGCAAATTATCGTTCCCATTGCATTTTGTAGAAGTTGAAAATTTTGCATCAGAAAATAAAATCCTATTTGAAAACAAAAAAATAAAAGTAAACTGCGCTTGTCTTAAACATAAAATACCTGCTTATGGTTATCGAGTTAGTGAAAAAGACAAACCAGGTATATTTGATATCAAAAAAGCAGAGTCTCTAAAAATAGCACCTGGACCAATTTATTCAGAATTGCAACAAGGTAAAAAAGTAATATTGGCCGATGGTAGGACATTTGATGGGAAAGAATTCTGTGGACCTCCTAGAGAGGGTAAAAGTTTTGTTTATTGCACAGATACAGTCTTTAGCGAATCAGCTGTTGCACTATCAAAAAACGCCGATTTGCTCGTACATGAATCAACTTTTTCAGAGGAGGATGAAAGCATGGCCTACGAAAAATTACATTCCACAACAATCATGGCTGCCAAAACAGCATTATTGTCTAACACAAAAAAATTAATTATTACTCATTTAAGTCCAAGATACACTAGTAAAAACGCAATTACGCCAAGCGATTTGCTTAAAGAGGCTCAAAAAGTTTTTCCAAATACTCAGCTTGCAAAAGATTTTCTAACGGCAGAAATAAAATAAACTGCAACAGTTCGTGAGAAGTAGGGTCGTAAATGACCAACCCATGGAATAATAGTCATAGGTTTTCTATATTGATGTTGAACGAAATGGTTTCTATTTTTTCATCACTACATAAGTCTTTTAAAAGACTATTTATTTTTCTTACATTAATTATTGGTTTACTTTTTAATCCAATCTCAGCATACGCACTCTATCCTAGTGATCCTTCATCAGTTGACGTACTAAAAGATGATCTCCACGGCGCCGACCTTCATAATACTGAATATGTTAAATATGATTTATCTAATCAAGATTTAGGAGAAGCTAATCTTCAAGGTGCATATATGAGCGTAACAACTGCAAAAAACTCTAGTTTTAAAGGAGCAAATATGACAGACCTCATTGCATATGCAACACGCTTTGATAATGCTGATTTCACAGATGCAAATCTTACTAATGGTGAGCTAATGAAAAGTGTATTTGATGGAGCAATTATTGAGGGAGCAGACTTTACTGATGCAAATCTTGATCTTTCTCAAAGAAAATCATTATGTGAAAGAGCTAGTGGTACTAACACGCAAACTGGAGTTAATACAATCGATAGTCTTGAATGCACTGGTTTAAAAGGTTATATGCCTCCAAAGCCAAAAGCTTAATATTTAAAGCTAACTAACTTCAGAAGGGAAGATATTACCAGGCTCTTTTGAGCCTGGTTTTTTGCTATACCACCATTCTTGTAAATCAGAAGAAAATTTCTTTGAAAAAAGAGTTATAACTGTTACAACTGGTTTAGAGCCAGGCTCCAAAATCTGAACTGAGTAAGATGGGCATTTTCTTGAAGCCATATCAGCAACGAACCTAGACCCTATTCTTCTCCAACTAGGCTCCTTACTTCTCCAAGCAAGTCTTGAGCAGGGCCAAGGTAACTCTTCCCTATCATAAAGTCTGCAACATGGCCCAATCACCTTATAACTGTACTGACCTCCAAAACTTGATTGAACACTGCCAGTCTTGAAAAATTGAAATTTATCCATTTACAAAAAAAAAAGCCACCTTTATAGAGGGTGGCAGAGAAATAATCAATAATCAACTTAAAAAGTTAAATTTTTATAATTAGTACAATTCTTCCTCAGCATGAGTTGTAATTGTTAGGTCAGATGTTGGATAAGCAACACAAGTAAGTACGAAACCAGCTTCTAGTTGATCGTCATCCAAGAAACTTTGATCTGATTGATCAACAGTACCTGAAGTAACTTTTCCAGCACATGTTGAACATGCTCCAGCTCTACAGGAATAAGGAAGGTCGATACCTTGTTCTTCAGCTGCATCTAGGATGTATTGGTCATCAGGCACTTCAATAGTTGAATTGAGACCTTCACCTTCGCTGATGAGTGTAACTTTGTAAGAAGCCATTTAAATAAAAAATTGTTGGTAATTAATACCTATCAAATACATTTTTAACATCGATTAGGTCGATTTGTGAGATTTTGAAGTAAAAAATGACACAATAAAATGTATGAAAGAGTATCTATAAGAAAAACTTATATTTAGATTGGATCACTGGTTTTTTGCGCAGAAATGCATGCCCAATCTTTTCTAGTTGATACATCCAAAAATTTCAAGTCATTCTGAGTTAATGTTTTTATAATTTCATCTTTTTGTGAATTCAGAATTCCACTGAAAATGACTTCCCCATTATTGCTCAAGCAATTATAAATATTTGGAATCATTTCTTTTATTACTTCAGCAAGAATATTGCATAAAACAACATCAAATTGTTTGAGTTGATTTTTTAAAATTACCTCATTAAAAGATCCCAAATATGTATTTAAGTTTTTTAAATTACCGAAATTTAGTTGAAAATTAGAGTTAGTTGAATTTATAGCTAAATAATCATTATCCACTGCGTAAACTTCTTTAGCACCGAGCAATCTTGCGGCGACACTCAATATCCCGCTACCACTACCAATATCTAATATTTTTTTATCAGAAAATAAAATATTCTCCATTTTTTCCAGGCAAAGATAAGTCGAAGGGTGACTTCCTGTACCAAAGGCAGCTCCAGGATCAATTTTTATGATTTTTTTATCTTTAAATTTTTCATCTAGATTTATCCAACAAGGCAATATTAAAAAATGATTTCCTACTAATTCAGGCGCCCAATATTTCTTCCAGCTTGTCAACCAATCCTCCTCTTTAATTATACTCCAGTCAAAAAATTGATTCCTAGGACCATAAATATTTAGAATTTTGCTAATTATTTTTTCAAACTCACACCTAGAACTTTCGCCCCAATTATCGACTGGAAGCCATATGTTTACCTCTTTTTTATTTTCATTTTTAATTAAATATTCAAATGAAAAACTAAATATTCCAAGATCATTTAATTTCCAAATAATAATTTCTTCTGAATCACTATCTATCAGAAAAGTTAGTTTATACCAATCTTTAATTGCCATTAATAGAGCAGGTCTTTTTTAAAGAGTAACTGGATTAGCGTTGGTAATTCCCTCTACTTCAATAATTGTGTCGAGCAACTTATTAGGAATTGGGTCATCAATACTTAGAACCATTACAGCTTCTCCTCTAACAATTTTGCGCCCAACTTGCATTGAGGCAATATTTACGTTGTTGCTACCCAACAAAGAACCAAGCTTACCGATAATACCAGGCATGTCCCTGTGCCTAGTAACCAGCATGTATCTACTTGGGGATACGTTAACAGGATATTGATCAATACTAATAATTCGTAATTCCCCATCAGCAAAAATGCTTCCTGCCACGCTATGGTCTCCATTATCTCCATAAGTGGTTAACTGAAGCGATCCACTAGCAAACTCAGGTCTTGCCTCATCTTTACTCTCGATTACTGAAATGCCCCTTGAATCTGCTTCTAGAGAAGCATTAACATAATTGATCCTATCCCCCAAAGCTTTACTTAGAAGCCCTTTTAGACTAGCTATTATTAATGGCTGGGATGGATGTTGAACAAATTCGCCTTGCAGCTTAACCTCTAGTTTCTGTATCTGTCCACCTGAAAGTTGGCTTATTAGGAGACCCATTGTTTCAGCTAACTGCAAATGAGGTTTTAGACTATCCATAATATCAGGGCTCAAACCTGGTATATTTACTGCAGTTCTCGCGGATAGGCCAAGCAGGACATCTCTGATTTGTTCTGCAACATCAACAGATACATTTTCTTGTGCTTCCCTAGTAGATGCTCCTAAGTGAGGGGTAAGAATAAGATTCTTCTCAACCTTAAAAAGTGGTGAATTAGATTCCAAAGGTTCTTTTGAAAAGACATCTATTGCAGCCCCTTCAATCAATGATTTATTTAAAGCTTCTGCTAATGCTTCTTCATCAATCAAGCCTCCTCGAGCACAATTAATTAATTTTGCACTACTTTTCATACTTTTAAGCACCTCCATATTTACTAAATTCTCTGTTTCTGGTGTGCGAGGTAAATGCAAAGTTACATAATCGGATTGTTGGAATAAATCTTCTAGATCAGATAGTTTAACTTGGATTTGTTGAGCTCTTTCAGTTGAAACAAAGGGATCATATCCGCAAACTTCCATACCTAATGCATTAGCAACTTTCGCTACATGAGCACCAATTTTCCCTAAACCTACTACACCTAATTTTTTCTTGTAAAGCTCATTCCCAACGAATTTCTTTCTCTCCCATTTACCTAACAAAGTACTACTATTGGCAGTGGGAATATGTCTAGATAAGGCCAACATCATAGCTATAGTATGTTCAGCCGCAGCTATTGTGTTACCCCCCGGAGAATTAACAACAAGAACTCCTTTTTGCGTAGCAGCCTTAACATCTACATTATCGACTCCAACTCCTGCTCTTCCAATGATTCTCAGTTTACTTGAAGAGTTAATAATCTCTTCAGTCACTAGAGTACCAGAACGAATCATTAAAGCATCATAATCTTTAATAATGGAAGCTAACTCAGAGTCTGAGATTCCTATCTTCTGATCAACTTGAGCAACTTGTGAAAGAATATCGATTCCTGTTTGATCTATTGGATCTGTAATGAGAACTTTTGTCATTTAAGATTGGTTCTTTAATCTTTTACTTTAACTTAATCTATAGTGTATGTATCTTATTTTATTAATTTGAATAACACACAAACATTTGAGGATTGAAATTTGACTAAAAGTATTGTGATATTTGAAGACATTGATAAATGTATCCAGCTATTTGATGTTTTCAAAGAAAAATCAGTAATGCTCTCTGAAGCTATTTTGATCCCACCAATAAGTGAGAAAATATCATCAGATGCAACAGAATTGCTAAATGCGAAAGCAAATATATTATTCAAATCTCAAAATTTTGAAGATATAAGAATCTTAAATCCTAAACTTGATAGAAAGATCAGACAAAAAGATATGAGTAGATGGCTTATGCCATTTGGGTTTATAGCTGGAATAGCTTTTTCTAATATGACAAATTTATCTACCTTCAGCTTTCTTGGTTTAAATAACTTAGGGGAATCATTAATTGGAGGTCTTTTAGGAATGGGTTCAGGATATTTAGGAAGCATCGTTTCTTCTGCAAGTATCAACATTAATAGAAATAAAGAGTTAAGAACAATCATTAGTTTTAATAAAGAGGGTAAATGGCTTGTTTTACTTGAAAATCAAATTGGAGCTGAATTGCCATGGGCTTTGATAAAACAATCAGAAGCAAAAGATATAATTTTTTTAGAAGGCTAAATGATTGACTTAAAAGAAATCTTAATAAATTCAAACTATAAAAAAGAAACTGAGGAATTAATAAATATCGCTAACTTAGCTTACAAACACTGGGAAACTTATTGGACTGGGTTTAATTCAACTTATGTTTGCGAAGAGATTTTAAAAGATTTTGAAAATTTAAATGATTTCAAATTTTTTCTTTATGGAGGATTCTCCTCTTCTCAAAGATCTAGGATAGCTTGCTTTAGAGGAGATAATATTCCTGAAGAGGATACTCTAAAAAGTAATTTTCCAGCTCAAGGAATAAAAATTAATGGAAATTTTTTATTTGATAATGCCACACAAGATGACTTTAGATCCCTCTTAATTGAAAATGGGTTTAATCAAATAAAAGTTGGAGATATATGGACTATTGGCGATAGGGGGGCACAAGGGATAATTGATAATTCAGATATTAAGCATCTAGATGAAAAGATTTTTTATTTAAGAGACGTAAAAGTAAAAGTTAATGTAGTAGGTATAGATGAATTACAAATACCTTCTGGAAGATCAAAAAAACTTGTCAATACAGTAGAAGCTTCAACAAGATTGGATGCCATAGCTTCAGCTGGCTTTAGGGTATCACGAACCAAAATCATTGAAAGGATAGAAAATGGGATGCTCAGGTTAAATGGAATCAAAGTAAATAAGCCAACAATTAATCTAAAAATTGGCGACAAACTAGAACTTGAAAATAAAGGATTTATCGAAATTCTAAATCTAGAAATAACCAAAAGAGAACGATGGAAAGTTAAATTACTTAGAAAATGAAACGCAACCTGCTATTTTCTTATAAGGGGGATTAAAAATTCCTCAATTGGGGCGATTAGCTCAGTGGTAGAGCACTACCTCGACACGGTAGTGGCCACTGGTTCGAATCCAGTATCGCCCATTAAAACTTTTGACGAACTAGGTTATATCCACAGAAAATAATTTCATTTTTTAGATTATTAAAAAAGATGAAACTTAATCAAATAATTAATTTACATAAGGGACTCACTGCATTTGTAGTGATAGGTCTTATGATTTTTTTTGATAATTTTACGATTGCTCCCTACATTTATTTAGCCCTGCATGGTACTTATGGATTACTTTGGCTTCTAAAAGAAAAGATATTCCCAGATCCTTATTTTAAAGAAAAAATCAATTTTTTAACTTCAGTTACTGGTTTTATTTTCCTTGGAAGTTACTGGGTAGCTCCCTACATTCTTATCTCATCTCAGAAATCTGTTCCAAATATCGTAATAGCTGCATCTGTATCTATAAATATAATTGGTGTGTTTCTACACTTTGCTAGTGATGCCCAAAAATATTTTTCTCTTAAATTAAAAAAAGATCTAATTAAAGAAGGATTTTTTAAAAATATAAGGAATACAAATTACCTTGGAGAAATACTAATTTATCTATCATTCGCCATACTTTCAATGAGTTTCATACCATTAGTAATTCTTGCAATATTTTTCTCTATAGTTTTTCTTCCAAGAATGATAAAAAAAGATAAATCGCTCTCAAAATATGATTCATTCGAAGAATACAAAAAGAAAAGTGGTCTTATATTGCCTAAATTAAATGCCTGATAACAACTTACCCAGTTGGAGGCAAGAATTAAAATCTTCTAGAAAAAAAGAGGCCAAATCACCCTCTAATAGATGGATGCAGCTTGCAACAGTCAGCGAAGAAAATGAGCCAAGATTAAGAACAGTTGTTTTCAGAGGATGGTACAAAGATAGTTCAATGATTATTTTTACGGATAGAAGAAGTGAAAAAATTGGGCATTTAAAATCCAACCCTAATGCAGAAATATTATGGTTCTTTTTGAAAACCAAATCACAATATAGATTCAAAGGAAAAATACATGAATTAAGTGATAACAAAAATTATTGGGATTTATTATCAGAAAAATCAAAATCTTCTTGGTTTTGGGGATCTCCTGGAGAGAAAATAAACCCAAAAGTCCAATCTGCTTATGAAATATTATCCAATCTTCCCAAGTCAGAAAATTTTGCAGTTTTAAATTTTGAAATCGATTCAGTAGATCTTCTTAAATTAGAACAGCCTGTTCATAAAAGATATTTTTGGGAAAAGAGTAAGAAATGGGAAAAAGTTGAAATTAATCCTTAAATATTTCTAAATTGTATATTTAGGTTGAAAAACATATAGTGATCAGTCAGTTTAAAAAAAGAAGTATTATTCATATGAATTTCTCAGAAATTCCAGAAAACCCTTTTATTTTTTTATCTTGGGTGACTGCTATAGGGCTATTTATAAGTCTTTCTGAAGCAACAATTAAGATAAAACTTGAGAAGAGAAACAGTTATAGAAAAAGGTTAGAACTAATCAATAACCTTTATCCTAAAAAGTTAGCTTGAAGTATCTGAGAGTATGTTCGCTTGAAGAAATTGAAATAAGCCTCCTTTACTTGCTTCTTCTTTAACTTCGACTTCCCTAGAATTTTTTGTTTTTGTTGACCCTATAATTTCTTCTTCATCTTCTGATTTCAAAATTCTGATAATAACTTCATCTAAGGAGAAATTACCTGGCCCTGTTAATGCAATTGAAGTTGCTGAAGCGAAATACAAAAGTAAAAGCTCTAGTAAGAAAATATTAAAACCTGAAGTAACGAGTGCATGATATATAGCAACAGAAATTGTTCCCACAATTGCCAAAGCCCCGAATCTTGTAGCTAATCCGATAATTAGTAACCAACTACCACCTATTTCAGAGAATGCCGCTATGTATGATAAAAAAATAGGGAATGGAAGATGTAGAGGTCTGACAAATGCATCAGCGAAGTTTTCTATATTTGCTAATTTCTCATAACCGTGATGAATAAGAACAGTTCCAGTTATAACTCTAAGAATTAATAAAGCAGTATCTTTGCTAAACGACTTGGTAAGAATTGTTGAAAGCACTATAAAAAAATTGTCCTTAAGTAAAAATAACTAGTCACAGTATCCATCGTGGATTAAACCTCAAAAGTCGCGTCTAATTAAGTATTTATACTTAGTACTCTAATAAATTCTTATTCTGAATTAGGGATTCAACTAAGTTAAAAATTATTTTTTGAATAATTTTCTAATATTCTCTGATTGATTTTCGGAATATTTTCTCTAAATTTGAAAAACCCTTTTTTGGCGAATTTCCAAGCAAATAAATCTTCATCTCTAACAAGGTTAAAAATGTTTTTATGGTGTAAATTCTTAAACTCAGTTATGAAATCATAATTTTCTCCCACTCCAGGATAAATAATGTCTATTTCGTTAGTATTTTTCAAAGTATTTTCCAATGAACAAGGATCAATCTGTTCAACATTATCAAATTGCTCTACAAATTCAGAGACCAAATCTTGTTTAAATTTCAAAACAGATTCAGACAATTTAATTTGTCTTTGTTCGTTTTTTAAAAGGATAATAAATACTTTTTTATAGCTTGGAAGTAAATTTTTAAGAGTTGCAAGATGCAGATCATTTTCAAACATAATCAGATTATCTGATTTAGGATCCATATCATTTTTATAAATCTCATCTTCAAATGGTATTTGATTAGGTTCTTCAAGAAAAATTTGTTGGTTACTTATTTTTTCTACACTAAATCTATTATTTGAAAACTTTCTGAGGTTTGATGATGAAAAAAGATATTGTTTTCCCTTCGTTTGCAATCCTCCGACCCATCTCCAGCTAAGGAGATTAGATGAAGCATCTCCATCAAAAAGATATTTAAAGAAAAACTTTGCTCCCAATTGCCATGGGAGGCCTAAATTAAATATCCAAGTACTCGCAAACCACATTCTTGTATGGTTATGCAAATAGTTGTACTGCTTTAATTCATGGACCCAAGAATTAAAAAAAACTAATTCTGTATTGCCATTAATCGCACTTTCATATAGCTCATAATCAAAATTGAGATTGTTTTCTGAAATAAAATTTCTCCAAACTTTAGGTCTATTTTCCATCCACCCTTTCCAGTAAACTCTCCAAAATATTTCTTCAACAAATTTAGTTGAATTTTTGATTTTGTACTTACTTTTAATATCATGGATCAGATCATATTCCGATAATATTCTATGAGTAATGAAAGGCGATAATTTTGAAACTGAACTTTCGTTATTTGGCCCAAAATCAAAATTTCTTAATTTTGCATAATCATTGATTTTGTATTTCGCAAAATTTTCCCAGGTATTTTGAGCTTTTAATAAAAATGACATTTTCTCATAACTTTAAAAAATTTTTTTTTTTATTGATAGAAATTTCAAAAATTTGCCTTCAAATCAATCCTTAAAATTTTCTATTTCACTTTTAAGTAAATATGTTTGATTGAAGTATTTAATTTAAACGCCTTATAAGTACATTTTATACTCTTAAATCGCTCTCTACGTAGGAGGATATTTGGTGGTCAATTACTTTTTAGATCTAATTTTAATTTTCAAATCTTTATTTAAATTATTTTTTCTAAAAGATTTTTAAATATTTATCAAAATTGTTATGAATAATTTATTAGTGAAAGATGTTAAGTATCTAGATGAACAATACAGAATAGGTGAAGGAAAAATTTCGGATGATGCATTTAAGCAACTTGAAAAGCTCTTTATTCCTGTTGATCCAGAACCTGACTACTTTAATCAAAAAAATAATAAACTTTTGCCTAAATTAGCCAAAGAAAACTATAAAGAATTTTTGGAAAGTTTATTAACAAAAACAAGATTAAGCATTCAACCAAAAATTGATGGCTGTGCTATTGCAATTAGATATATAGAGGGCAAGTTTTATAAAGCTATTACAAAAAAAGGATTTGATGTCTCAAGCAAAATTAAACAAATTAAAAATGTCCCCGATTGTATTCCTATCAAACGAGATTTTCAAATTAGAGGTGAACTATACGCTACAAACCAAGTTGCCGGCATTTCCCAAAGAATTACAAGGAAATACCTCAATGATAAGAAAGGGATTGGAGAAAGTCTCCGCTTTTGCTGTTTCCAAATACTTAATGGAAGACTTAATCAATACGAAACCCTTAACTATCTTAAAAAATGTGGCTTCAGCACCCCTGACAGTTACTTCACAAATCATACAAGCGAAATCCAAATATATAAAAAAAATTGGTTAGAGAAAAAAATATTTGCGAAATATCCAACTAATGGGATAGTTATAAAAATAAATAGTAGGAAATTACAGTTACTTAGAGAGAAAAGTTTATCTCAAAATAACGAATGGCAATATGCAATTGAAAAATAATATTGAATAGTACCTTCAATAAAAGCTCACGATACTAACTTCCAGTATTTACAGTGGAAAAGTAACTAAATTCTGGTTAAATTCCAAAGCAATTTGCAGGATTACTAAATGACTGCCACTATTTCAAGACCTAAAATCTCTAACTGGGAAACATCTAATATTCCAATTCTTACAGGCAAAACAGCGCTAATTACTGGTGCGAATAGTGGTCTTGGATACTACACTGCAAAGGCCTTAGCTGAAAAAAATGCTCATGTTGTTATAGCTTGTAGATCGCTTGAAAAAGCTAATCAAACTATCAAAAAACTTAAAGGTCTTAATCCTAAAGGATTGTTTTCACCTTTAGAATTAGATTTGTCAGATTTAAAAAATATTGTTGAAGTTCAGTCAAAAATTTTTGATAATTTTGAAAATTTGGATTTACTAATCAATAATGCAGGCATTATGCATCCGCCTAAAACTCTTAGTGCCCAAGGATATGAAATACAATTTGCAGTTAATCATCTAGCTCACATGCTTTTAACTCTAAAGCTTCTGCCAATTATTGAAAAAAAAGAAGAATCTAGAATAGTGACGGTGACCTCCGGAGCACAATTTTTTGGCAAAGTTGGTTGGGAAAATCTGAAAGCCGAGAACTATTACAACAAATGGGAGTCTTACTCCAATAGCAAATTGGCAAATGTAATGTTTGCTTTAGAACTAAATGAGAACTTAAAACACAAAAATATACTTTCATTAGCTGCTCACCCAGGAATTGCAAAAACAAATCTCTTTACTGCACAAAAACCTAACCCTGGTCCATTAGAAACATTCTCATTGGAATTATTTAGTCCTATTTTTCAAACTGCCGAGATGGGTGCTTTACCTCAGCTTTTTGCAGCTACTTCACCAGAAGCAAGAGGCGGTGATCATTATGGTCCTAGATTTAATTTCAGAGGTCATCCAAAACTATCCCCTACTTCTCCTTTCGCCATGAATAAAAAAGAAAGAAAAAATTTATGGGAAAAAAGCCTCGAAATACTTAATAACTTCTTATAAATTTTTCATTTTTACTAACTTTAGAAAATACTTCAAGATATGTAATTCACTCTCTGAGAGTTTCATGAATTCTGTTAAGGCATCATAATTTTTTTCATCAATTTTTTTTGACAATTGAATCAAACTATCATGGTTTTCATTAACAAAGCGCTCAGCAATCTGAGACGGAGTTAAACCCTGTTCAATTAATTCACCTGGAGCATTTTTCTCCCACTTTTCATAAAACCAAGAGAACCAATATTTTGCAGTATTATCTTCCATTAATTAACTTTTCTTGGGCGAATACTATAAATACTGAAGGAAAATCTCATGATTGAATTACCCTTTAAACACAATTAATATAAATGCAATTATAAATTTAATGATAGATAATCATTCAAGTAAAAGAAATATTAATCTTGTAATTGGATTAGGTAAATCTGGATTTTGGGCTGCCAAGTATTTGAGAAGCATTAATAAAAGAGTAATTGTTTGGGAAAGTAAAGATGGGATAGAATTCTTAGAAAGAAAAACAGCATTAGAAGAGCTTAATATCATAGTTTCTCTAAATAAAGAATTTGTATATGAAGAAATTCAACCTTTTTTGAACGAGATCGAATCTGTTGTTGTAAGTCCATCAATACCTTATGACCATATAACTATTATTGAATTAAAAAAAAAGGGAATTAAAGTTTTTGGAGAAATTAATGTTGCATGGGAAATTTTAAAAGACACAAATTGGATAGGTATTACTGGCACTAATGGCAAGACTACTGTTACTCATCTACTAAGCCATATACTCTGTGATACTGGATTATATGCTCCTTTTGCTGGAAATATTGGTACACCTTTATGTAAGTATGCTCACTCCAAAAAACATGAAAAAATTGATTGGGTTGTAGCTGAATTAAGCAGTTATCAAATAGAAATATCTCCAGAAGTAAAACCTAATATTGGAATATGGACAACCTTCACAGAAGATCATCTTGAAAGACATAAAACACTTGAAAACTATTTCAACATAAAAAAAAGCTTATTAGAAAAATCTGATTTTAGAATTTATAATTATGACGATAAAAACCTAAGAAATCACTACAGTTCGCTATCAAGAGGGGTTTGGATAACAACTAGTTTCGATAAATCAAATTTTATTCATTGCGATTATTGGATAGATGAACAAGCGTACATTGTTGAGAGAGGGCAGAAATTATTCAAACTTAAACGTTTTTCTTTAAAAGGAATGCATAATCTTCAAAATCTTTTATTGGTAATTGCAGCAGCAAGAAAAGTTGGATTATCTGGCAAGAAGATTAAAGATTCTTTATCTAATTACAAACAATTACCCCATAGGATGGAAACAATTTATAAAAATAATGATCTGGAAATCATTAATGATAGTAAAGCTACAAATTTTGACTCATCTATTGCGGGAATAAATTCAATTGAAGGTCAAATAATAATCATTGCTGGGGGAAGATTAAAAGGCAATGAATATAGTGAGTGGATAAAAGTTTTAAAGAAAAAAGTTAAATGTGTTTTCCTTTTTGGAGAAAGCTCAAAAGTCCTAAAAATGGCGCTTATTAATGAGGGATTTAAAAAAAATATTTTTGAATTTTCAGAACTAAAAGAGCTCTTAAATTTTGTTTTTCATTATTTACAAAATAATAGGGTTGGAACATTATTATTCTCACCTTCATGCTCTAGTTTTGATCAATTTAAGAATTATGAAGAGCGTGGAGATTATTTCAAGAAACTAATAAGTGAAAAATTAAAGGTTAATAAATCCATTTTTTGTTAAAGTATCATTTCGTAAATTTCAGGTCGGTCATCACAACCGTTTACCCCCTAGCAAATATTCACTTAATTAGTTAGATTTTGTCTATAAATTAACTACTAGCAATGAGTGAATCTAACAATTTACCTCAAGCAATAAGTCATAAAAAATTAAGTTACTTGATGCTTAAGGCACAAAAAGATTCTCATTTTTCTGATGAATTAGCAGAAATAGAAAGCCCTGAAAAAAGAGAATTTGAAGAGTTAATCAACAATTGGGAAGCTTCAACTAAGAAGGTAGTTAATGAGTTATCAAAAAGAAAAGAGAATTTACTAAAAGATAAATCACCAAATTCATTAATTGCACTTGGTGCTATGGAAGTTCACCTTAATATGGCTTTGCAAGCTTTAAATGCATTTAATAGAGGAGTTGATAGTTAAAATAATAGATAAATTATAAGGAAGGCATTGAAAATAAGAGAAAATCTAAGTCTTTTTCAGTATCTATAGAGACATCGTTATAATAATTAACTTCAAAACCCAAGCCATCTCCAGATTCGAGAAATATATTTGAATTAGAGTCTTTACTTTTTAATAAAAGATTACCTTCTATTATTTGTATCCAATTATATTTATCGATTTTTAAAGGCAATTTTTTTTCTTTAATTGGCTTATATTTACAACGCCATAAAGAGATACTTTGATTTAGAAAAAGCTTATTATTTTTACCGTCTTTGTAATTAAAAATAAGATTGTCCCACAACTTTTCATTTAATGAAATTTGATCATATCGAGGTTTGATATTTTCTTTTTGAGGGTATATCCAAATCTGGAACAACTTACAGTTCTCATTTTCTTCATTCTTCTCGCTATGAGAGATTCCAGTACCTGCAGACATAACTTGTACTTCATCTTTGTGAATTTTTCCATGATTGTTTAAAGAGTCTCTATGAGTTATTGCTCCTTTTGTTACGAAAGTAATTATTTCCATATTTGCATGAGAATGTGTATTAAATCCTGCATTAGGAGAAATAATATCTTCGTTTATAACTCTAATTTTCCCAAAATTATCCCATTTTGGATCTCTATGCTCTGCGAAAGAAAATGAATGCATCGAATTTAGCCATTCTCTAGTCGATCTAAATCTTTCGTTCGATTTCCTTATTTTAATTATTTTTAAAGACATAAATACTAAGAAATAAATATGGTGTATTTGTGTAAATTAGATATTTTTGAAAATTATAAATTATGAATAAGTGAAATTACTTTTTAATTATTTGTTGATTTTACTTTGTGCTTTATTTGCTTTATTAATTATTTTTTTTGCTTCTTCTCTTGTAGAACATTTTTCTGCCTCAACATTCAAGTTTTTTAGTTTATTTAATTGCTTTGAAATTTTCATATTAGGTTAACTTAACAAATAGAAATTAACACATATTTAATGGAATAGCTAAAAATACTGGTTCGCATTTAGCCTTACTACCAAAAATAAGATTGGAGGATGGAATTATCAGAACAATATAGAGGGTGTATTGGATTATCTTTGATTGTTTTCTTAATTAAAAGCGGTCCAAGAGGATTATCAAAATTAATTTTCCTAATTGAATTATAATGCACTATTTTTTTTGATATTTTTTTATTTCTATTTAGAAATTTTCCTTTGTTACCCCAACCTAACCATAAATCACAATTTTTATTTTCAGACCAGTGTTTTAAGTTTTTATAAATATGATTATTGTTTAGATAACCCACAGGGTTTTTGTGTTTAAAAAGTTTTTCTGGTTTGCTTGAAATAAGAGCAAATAGATTTATTAATTTTACTTTGCCGTAATTGTTGTTTTTCGAGATTTTAATTATCTTTTTTGTTGTATTATCCAAGAAAACTGCATCTGATAATGAAGGATTTAGACCAATAAAAATAATCTCTTTTTTAGATTTAGAAATCTTATAACTTAAACTCCATCTATATATTTTGTTAGCACTTATTAAACAATTTCTTTCTAAAAAAAAATTTTTCAACCTAAACCTACACCTCTAGCCATAAGAGTTGCGAACAAAGGTATTGTTGCAAAGCCCACTAATTCAGTAGTAATGATTAGTCTGAACCTCTTAACTAGATTTTCAGATATTTCAGGCAGTTTATTCTTACTTAGTGGAATTGCCCAGAGGATATATGTTGTCGTTGGGTATAAAGAAAGTAAGCCAACCAAAATGTAGAGCGAAACCTTTATCCAAAACACAGGATTACCCGTATAGAAATCACCTCCTTGACCAAAATACTTAACACGCAAAATCCCAGTAACTAATATTGCAACTCCTGCCAAACCATAAACCACATCTGCAATTATCATTGAGATCGTCTCATTTCTATTAAGACCTACTTTTAATGTCAATCTTTCAAACAAAAGAGAACCGAAACACAAAATAATTCCTAAATAATGAACATATGCTACTAATGCACTTTTAGCAATTTCACCTGTTAATAAAGTTCCTAATAACATGTTCGAGTCAAAATTTATACAATACTAACCACCAAATAAAGAATTTGTTTAGAAAATTGATTAAACAATAAAAAGCAAATTATTAATTCTAAGACTCTAAAAACCTTTTTTGACCATCTTCAAAAAAATCGTTTTTATTCCACACTTCTATTACATCTGGGAAATGTTTTTCCATACAATTATCACAAACCCCATGACTGAATCTAATATCACTAATTTTCGAAAGATATTTTTCTAAATGCATCCAATCGCCCTCCTTATTTTTCACTTCTCTGCAATATGAACATACAGATAAAATCCCTTCCTGTTTATGCAAATTAGACAATGCATCAAGCAAATTTAATGACTTTTTTCTAAGCTCTAAAAATGAAACTATTTGCTTGGATAATAATTCCATAATATTAAATTGTTGTGTAGTAAGATTTCCTGGCTTTCTATCTATTACACAAAGAGTTCCAAGCTTATTACCATCACTATTTCTAAGGGGAAAACCTGCATAAAAACGAATCTTTGGATCTCCAGTCACCAATGGATTATTTATAAATCTTTCATCTTGAAAAGCATCATTAATAATTAATGGACTATTTTCTTTTATTGCATGTGTACAAAAAGACCAATCCCTTCTAGTTTCTGATATTTGAAGTCCTATTTTGGATTTAAACCATTGTTTATCTTTGTCTACCAAAGTCATTAAAGAAATAGGCACATTACAGGTTGTAGCAGCAATTTTTGTAATATCGTCATAACATGATTCTGGCTTGGTTCCCAAAATCCTATATTCTGCTAAAGCTTTTAATCTTCTTTCCTCTTCTTCTTTTTTTGATACAAGATTCTGCATTAATCTTCACCAATAATTAAAACTTTAAAATTAAAGTTTCTTCAAAAAACTTTTTCCTTCTAATACTTAATAAAAAAAAGATAAACTTATTGATTTGTTACTTATTGATTAGTTACTTAATGTTTTAACTTTGAGACTGCCATCCCAGCGATCCATCCACTTGTCCAACAATGTTGAAAATTAAATCCACCTGTGATCCCATCAACATCTAAAACTTCTCCAGAAAAAAATAATCCTGGACAAATTAAGCTCTCCATACTTTTAAAATTTACTTCATTAATTTTTACGCCTCCAGAAGTAACAAATTCCTCACCAAATGGTCCTTTGCCCGAAATTATATATTTGTCCTTCATTAGAATATTTATCATTTTCTCTCTTTCATCCGCTAGTAAATCAGCCCACTTTTTCTCTTTATCAATACCTATTTTATTTAATAAAAAGATCCATAATCTTTTTGTTAGTAGTGGAACAGGTCTACTGTTAATTAGATTCACCTTGCCTTTATTTAATCTTAAATATTTAACTTTTTCTTTTAACTCCTCATAACTTAAAGCAGACCATTTAATGATTAGATTAAATTTATATTTTTGGCTATAAAGTTCCCTTGCTGCAATTGATGAAAGTTTTAATACTGCTGGTCCACTAAAACCCCAATGAGTTATTAGTAAATCGCCTCTATTTTGAAAATTCTTATTGTTTAATTCAATTTCTATATCTACGCCCTTTATCGATACCCCACTACATACATCCAAATTTGGTTCTTTTGTAGAAAAAGTAAAAAGTGATGGAACAGGTTTAACAATATTATGTCCAAGATTTTGAGCTAATTTATATCCGCTTGGATTACCTCCAGTTGAAAGAATAATATTTTTTGAAGCTATCTTTGCTTTTTTAAGACTAAAAATATTGAATATATTATCTGAAGTTTTTGAAATTTCTTTTACAAAAAATTTTGTTGTGATCTCTACTTTTTTTGATAAAGCACTTTTTCTCAAACAATCAATAACATCTGAAGAAGAATTAGACACTGGGAATACTCTTAGATCTTCCTCAATTTTTAATTTTAACCCTTTTTTCTCAAACCAATCGTATACATCTCCAGCAGCAAAACGATTAAATGATTCCAAAAGCTGAATTCCACCTCTGGGGTAATTCTCAATTAGTTCATTCGGTATCCATGTCGCATTAGTGACGTTACATCTTCCCCCTCCACTAATCCTTACTTTCTCCATAAGTTTTGAAGTGCCTTCAAGAATTATTATTCTTTTTACTCCATTTTCAGCAGCAGTTATTGCTGTCATAAAACCAGCTGCACCTCCTCCTACAACTGCTAAATCAAAAGGTTCCAAAAAATTATTATTCAATATGCTTCAATCTGATAATAGCAAGGAGTTACAAAAAAAAATTACTCCAAAAACTAAAAAAAATAAATAAAAAACTTAAAAACTACATAACAAATAGCTGCAATTCAATAATTTTTAAATTTCTAAAAAAATCAACGCAGTCGTTATTTTTATGCTTTAACTTGAATAAATGAGTCTTATATTTTCTTACGTTAAATATTCTGAGGCCAGTTTTCCTATGACTGGTCAATATACTGCTCTTCTTTTAATAACTTCTGTTATTTGGGTTCTACTTTGGTTTGGATATAGACAAAATAAGATAAATGATGAGATCAAGAAAAAAGAAAAAGAAGAAAGAATTAATGCGAAAGTTCAAAGAAGAAAGAAGTTAGAGAGTTTGTACCCTACTAATAAAAAAACTGTTTAAAATTGATTATTTTAGAAAATATGACAAAAAATAATTTCAAATCACTAATTCAGTACTTACCAGGGATTTTGATTCTTATTTATGTATTCTTTTTAGCATTTACTCAATTTATAAAATAAAATTTTTAAAAATTATTCGTTTTGATTGGAATACTTTCTGCTTTTGGAGCTGCTACATCTTGGACATATGCGTGCTTTATTTGGCGCGCGCAAACTCAAAAATATAAATCAATAGATATTAATTTAACAAAAAATATAATAGCTTTTTTAATTTTTATACCTGCTTTTATCAATCTAAGTTCTACAACTGCATTAAAAAACATATCTGTACTACTAATTAGTGGAATAATAGGTATTGGTTTAGGTGATACTTTCTATTTAAAGTCACTACAAAAAATTGGCACAAGAAAAACTTTATCTATAGAAACTCTTTCTCCGTTAATGGCAGCTTTGTCAGGAGAATTTTTTATTAATGAAAATTTAACAACTAAATCATGGGTTGGAATAATCATAGTAACGATTTCGCTATTCATAATTCTCAGAAAAGGTAACGATTTTAAAGAGGAAAACTCCTCTTTCTCAGAAAAAAATAACATTAAGATTTTTGTTTTTCCTTTTTTATCAGTTTTATGTGCTGTTCTTGGAGGTCTTTTATCAAGGATGGTTTTCCTTCAAAGCAATTTATCTCCTTTCCTTACAACTGAAATAAGATTATTAGGTGCAATAATTTTTTTGATTAGTCTAAAAGGATTTAAGATTAATTTTTTCTTAAAAAACATAGAAAAAAAACAACAAAAAAGATTTTTGCTTTCAATACTTCTTGGAACAAATATAGGAATATTGCTACAACAAGTTGTTTTTAAAACCCTTCCCATAGGAGTAGGATGGGCTTTATTAAGCACATCTCCAGTAATTTCCTTATTTTTTGCTAAGAATGAGGAAAGAGAAATTACCAAAAAAATAATATTTTTTACTTGTTTTTTATTTTTTGGCTTGACATTAATAATTCTTTAATCTCAGTGTTAATGTAAAAAATACTCATGTTAATAGAAATCAGATTAAATAAAATTAGACTATAAACACTCAGAACCAATGAAAATTTTAAAGAAAAAAAGACTCGGCACGATGGAGGTTTATGTAATTTTTCTAAGCTGTATTTATGCAGGCTTTATAGGTTATAAATCTCTCTTAAGTGTTTTATTTACTTGAAATTAATTAATTCTTTCTAATGATTTAATCAACTTACCTCCATCTTGGTCATCATCATCGTTAGAAGCAAAAAATAAAAAAAATATCCCTAGAGAAGCTATAGATAGCGAAATTGACAATACAGAAAGCTCATCCATAAATTAGAAATTTTTTTTATGATAAACGAAAAAAAATAAAAGACAGTAAAGAAATACACATTCTAGAAAATAAGAATTTCTTTTATTTGTAAAATAAAAAAAATATCCGAAATATTTCGTGAAAGTTCTAATATCTTCCCCCTGTAGTGCAAGCGTAATAATTCAGTATGGAATAAAAAGTTGGCCTATTTGGGAATGCGAGCCAAGCAAATTTCAATGGAATTACGATGATAAGGAAATTTGCTTAATTATTGAAGGTCAAGCGAAAATAAGTACCCAAAACGGTGACATTTACGTGATTAAAGCTGGAGATCTAGTTGAGTTTCCTGCTGGACTTAACTGCGAATGGGAAGTAACCAAAAGTATTAAAAAACATTATCGATTGGGTAGCTAAATTTAAGAAAAAAAATTTTTTCTTATTTACTGTTAAGTCAATGTAGATAAAATATGGTTAATAAATAATTTTTAAGAAGGAAACTAATATTATGCCTTTTACTGATCAAGAATATTTTGAGGTTATTGAAAAAAACGAAATAGTAAAAAAGGCCTTTGAAAATATTAAGCAAATTTGCATTGATTTACAAAAACAAACAAATTGTCCTGAAGAGGATCTAAAAGATTTTCTTGAATTTATTTCTAAACAATGGAATAAGTAATAATTAAAAGGCCTTTTAAATACTAAATTTAAAATTTCAATTTAGTTTTCTGAGAAAATAAGTTCTAATCTAATTCCTTTTTTGGTTTTGTATTGATACTGGAAGTTCCATTAGCAGCAGAAACGAAGAAAAAGAAGCCTACAATTCCTGATATACCAAATATCGCAGCCAAAGGATCAAAAGTGAAAGAAAACATAGAATTTATAAAATCAAGATAAATAATAGTTTTTGAATCAAAATTTTACAATTGTTGTTAAGTATAAAAAATAACAATCGCGCGATTCATTATGTCATTATTAGTTTCTCAGTAGGTTCAAAAAAATTATTATTCAAATTGATTTTAAGAATAAAAATATCAATACATACCAAAGATCTACTCGTGATAAAGAGAAAAGTTTTTAAAAAATATTTTTAGAAATATTGAATAAAACACTACCCAGAGGATCCACAATTGTTGTTTCTTTAGATTAATATCAAATTATGACAGAATTTTATACAGCTTCTTCCTCAGTAAGTCCTTATACAGCGATATTATGGTGCCTTTATCCAGTAGCTGTACTTGTAATTATTGAATTACTTCTGGGGGGTGGGTTTGATGATGACAATAATGACGATCAAGATGGTGGAATGCTAATACCTGCTTACTCTAGATCACAAGTTTGAATTTTGAATTAAAAATTCATATGGAATTTAATTAAATTGGCTGACAATATTGATACAACTCATATTTCTCTAATTACACTTACCATCCTTACGATTTCCTCTCTAGCCTGGCTCATCTTAAGAACCCTAAAGGAAGGTAGAAAAGCTTTAACAGAAATAAATAAGGATGGATCATGAAATACAATAAACATTCAAAAATGTAGAATTTGATTAGATTTTTAAAACTCTTAGATTTATAAGTTTTACTAACTAAATAGATATATTCCAAAAATTTAAAAACTTTTTCTTCTCAAAGTTTGGGAAAAGCATGAAATACTTAAATAAATACTAGAATTTGTTTAATTGCTAAGTCAAAAAATTACCAATCTGTTGAAATCCCATTTTTATGAAAGGACTTCTTTGTTATTACTTAAATAAATAAAAATGCATCTAAATTCTTTACTTTATATTTGTTCTATATCTTTATTCATTTATATAATGGCGCTGTTTTGGAGAGACTTGCCAAATCAAAAAAAGTAAATAAATAATTAATATTAATTTTGTTGCTTATAAAAATAAATTGAGTTATTAATTTAATATTGGATTTAATTTTTTTTTTATAAATGCTGAAAGAATCTTCAAATAACAATAACAAAAACATATTCTCAAAGACTAACAGTATTGGAAACGAAAAGATGATTTGCAAAGACGGATTCTGTTCATTACCAAATCAAGATGAGATCCCAAAACAAGATTCGAATGAAATGAATTTATTTGATCCTATTTAGTAAATAAATAATATTTTGATAAATTGAAGATTAAATTGATAATGTTGTAACCTTTGAATTTTAAATTTATGTTTAGTGACTTTTTTAACGCATACAAAGAGTTTTGGATTAAAGCTACAGACTTCAAAGGATTCACATCTCGATCGGACTGGTGGTTAGTTCAACTAGCAAATCTTATAATTTCTTTCCTAACTATCCCAATATTTTTAAAAACGTTTGGTTTCAATGCTTATGGAATAGTTTGTATCATTCCTCAAATAGCTATTGATGTAAGAAGAATCAAAGATTTTGGAAAAGATTGGAAATGGATCTTTATTAATTTAATACCTATCTTCGGATGGATCTTGTGGTTCATCTGGCTAGGCTTTGGTAAGACTGGTAATGGGAAAAATAAAATTTTATAGAAATTAACTCCTCATTTTTTTCTTTTTTTAAAATCTACAAATCTTAGCTTTTTTCTTAACTCTATTTGTTTTTCAAGGATTCTCAACACATGCATCTCGCATTCGGTTAATTTAAGAAACTGATCGAGTGTATCTTTATCTTCTTCATCAAAATTCTCAAAAACTTCTGAAATAGCAATACTATGTCTAGAAATAAAATCCTCTGCAACATCTAGTGGATTATTTCCTGATTCGAAATCCTGAAAAGCTTCATAAGAATTAAGTTCTCTCGTTAACCATATAAACCATGGTTCATTTTTATTATGTTTTTTATTTATGATTTTCTTCATGAAAAATTTTTTACTAGTTTAATCATTATTAGTTATTCATTCTTTGACAGCTGTACAATTACTTATTTTTAAAACTTAATTAAAAATAAACCTTATCTAATTTCAAAATAACTAGCATAATTATCCATAAAGCTTCGTAAGGAATAAGTATTTATTACTCATTCTTTTCTTTATGAAATAGCTAGAATTTGTTTTTCTAAAGTACATTGTCAATTCCACTTTATGACTTTCCTTCGTCTCCAATTTTAATAATTGGTGCTCTTGGCATTGCAGTTGCAATAGCAGTTTTTTTTGTCTCTTACCAAAAGTATTTCAATTCTCCTTTGAACAAAGAGCGTGCAGAAAAGAAAAAATCCTTAATTAAGGAACAAAAAGAATTAAATGAAAGATTAGAAAAAATAGAACAAGATTTAAAAAATTTATAAAAATTACTATTAAAAGAGATGAGTTAATGATCTCGAATTCAAGACCTTAATTTTTTAAACAGGAATTTTGGTCTATAAGGAATTATGGATAAAGATCATCTTATTGAGTTAATCTCTAATAGTCTTCTTCACGAGAGCAAGAATTGTGACTCTACTAAGAATCTTAGTGACTTTAAAAATTACTTAGAAAGATTAAATTTAGATCAATTGAGAACTATGTCTAAAGAATTTATTCTTTAGTATAATTTTAAATATTTATTCCTTATTTTATTATAAATACTTTCTAAAAATTGTTATTATCTAAAAAATAAAAACAAATATGCTCAAAGTAAATAGAGGTGATTTTTTAATAAAGCCATTTTTAAAAAGAAATAATATTAGAGCTTCTTATCAAATTATTTCTACCATTTTCCCAATAATTTCTATTTGGTTAATTGTCCACCAAATAATAAATCAATCTTTTTCATTATTGATTAAAGGGTTTTTATTAGTACCTTTTATAGTTCTTCTAACTCTGTTCTCTTCTCGAACATTCTCATTAATGCACGATTGCGGACATAATTCTCTTTTTACAGAAAGGAAATTTAACCGCTTTTTTGGATTTTTACTTGGCTTAGTCAATGGTATTCCCCAGAAGTCATGGTCAATTGATCATGCATTTCATCATAGAAATAATGGAAACTGGGAAATTTACAAAGGGCCTATAGATGTTTTAAGTCTTGAAGATTATAATTCGCTGACAAAAAGAGAGCAAATATTTTATCAAGTAAGTCGAAACTGGATTATGCTTTTCCCTGGTGGTTTTTTTTACTTAGTTTTAAAACCTAGATTAGGACTGGTTATTATTATTTTTAATTTCATTAAAGATATATTGGAAGAGACTTTTATCAAAATAAAAAACGGAGATATTTCTCAACTATTAGTCATTATTTCTAGAGTCAAACCACCTTTTTCTGATTATGGAGATAATTTTAGTGAACTATGTGAATTAATAATCAATAACATAGTAGTAATAATAGGGTGGATTTTTATGTGTAAATGGTTGGGGGTAGTTTTTTTCTTATCATTTTATTCCATTATATTAACCTTATCAGCAGCAATTTTAATATGTGTTTTTTTCGTACAACATAACTACGAAAATGCATATGCTAAAAATACAAAAAATTGGGATCTCATAGATGGAGCTATTTTAGGTAGTAGCAATTTAGATATCCCTAATTGGCTAAATTGGTTCTTAGCAGACATATCCTTCCACAGCATTCACCATCTCTCTGAGAGAATACCAAATTACAACTTAAGAGCTTGTCATAATGCAAACATTCATTTACTCCAACAATCAAAGTTCTTAAAATTAAGCGATTTTTCAAACTGCTTCAAATATATTATTTGGGATAATAAAAATGAAAAATTAATTCCAATAAATTAATACCTAATTCAACCTTCTTCTCAATTTTCTTTTTAGAGGAACACTGCTATATGCTTGAGTACCAATAGATGGAGGCAAGTCATTCTTTAAAGGATGCATAAAAGCATTTGCCATACTCTCTAACATTTTTGAAAGCCAAGTAATTACTGATTTCATTTGAAAATCTAAAAATGTACTTTTCAATCATCTAACTAAATATCTGAAAAGTAAATCAGTCTTTATGCTGATTTTTTAAAAAGATTACCTTATAAATTAATATTAAATAATCAAAATTATTTTTTACTTTTGTGTATTAAAAGAAGGATATTGCTATCTTTTTCAAGGTAAACCAGTTGAAATAAAATTTAGTAAATAATACTTATTTTTTCTGATTCACTTAATAAATTAAATTATTGAACATAAATTCGTGCTATATCTCTATTCCAAATAAATCCAACAATATTATGAATGATTCATTTGTTTCTACCAACCAGAATACAGAAATAGATTCTATTAACTCATATTTCGAGTGCATTACTGAATGCAGTATTGTGGATGGTCATCAAGAATGTATTACTCGTTGTTTAGAAGTTCATTTAAAGGGAGGTGATCAAAATGAATAAAAAAAATTCACCTCAAAGGAAAACAACTTTAAAATGGAATTCGAATGGAGAGCTTTCCGAAATTGATATGTTAAGAATTTTAGAAAAGATATCATCACATGATCTTAATCAATGTGAATTAACATGCGATTCTGATACAAATTAAGATATGTTTTTCAATTTATATCTAATACTGCTTATAAAAAATAAGCTTATGGGATTTTTTTTGGATTTTAATTAATCAGATTTCAATCAATTTAGAACATTTTCATAAAACTGTAGTTTTATTCTAAAAATTAATTTTTAGAACTCCTACCTTTTTTTAAGAATTTTTTACTAATTTCTTTTTTTGTTAGTTGAATCGGTTTTACTAATCCTGAATCACCATGAGTTGGACAATAATAAGTCATAAGCATCCAATTTTTTTCTTGATCCATAACTAATCACTATTTAAATAATTATTAAGTAGATAGGATGCATTTTGAAAAAATTGCTTTTTTTTAAGCTTTTTTTCTTTTTTACTTAATAATTTATAAAAATTTTGAGTCTATTCTCACAAAATAGATATAAATACGCATGACTTAAAAAAAAAATCCTGCTATTTATTAATAAATTCAGAATTATTCATGTCTCTAGAGTCTATATTGATGGTAGTTGCTCCAATCTGTCTTTTTACAGTAGGTGTTATTGTTTTACCTATCCTGGTAAAGCCACGTAAACAATCTGGTTTACCTAAAAGGTATATACGCGGTCTTTAAAAATTTATCGAAAAAAATTTATAAATTCTTTTCATTTTGAGATCCTGTGATGGATAATAGAGCATATAAATTCACTTTTATTTAATAAAATTATTAACCAACAAAAATTTGAGTAATATAAAATTTTCTGGTCTAAACGGCCAAGCGCTTGTAATAAAGGATAAAGATATTCCAAGCATAAAAGAATTTCAGGATGTTATCCCAGATCACTACTTTAGGTGCAATACCAAAACTTCTTTGAGGTATCTTTTACAATCAGCTATCATTCAATCATTAGTAGTTGCAATAGGGTTATCTATTCCATTTACCCCAAAAATGATCCCAATTTGGATAATTTACGCATTAATATCAGGTACCACTGCAATGGGATTCTGGGTAATTGCCCATGAATGCGGTCATGGAGCATTCTCTAAAAACAAAACATTGGAATCTGTAACTGGTTATTTACTACATTCATTACTTCTGGTGCCTTATTTTTCTTGGCAGCGTTCTCATGCAGTTCATCATCGATTCACAAATAACATAACTAATGGGGAAACTCACGTCCCTTTAGTCATTAAAGGGAACGGAGTTACAGAAAAAGTTGGCGGAGAAAAAGAATTACATTTTTCAAATTCCTTAGGTAAGAAAAATTATGGAATTCTTCAACTTGTTTTACATCTAATATTTGGCTGGCCTGCTTATTTACTTACTGGAAGTACAGGAGGTATTAAATATGGCACTTCAAATCATTTTTGGCCAATTAAACCATTTTCTAAAGCATTATGGCCATCAGTATGGGCCAAGAAAGTTTGGATATCAGATATTGGCGTAGGTTTGACATTATTAGGCATTGTTTATTTAGTTCTCAAGTGTGGAATATTTCCAGTAATTGCTCTTTATTTTGGACCTTTATTAGTGGTTAATTGTTGGCTAGTAGTTTATACATGGCTTCATCATACGGATTCTGATGTCCCTCATCTTTCAAATACGGAATTTTCCTTTATGAGAGGGGCATTTCTATCTATTGACAGGCCTTACGGTAAAGTCCTTAATTTTCTTCACCATAATATAGGTTCGAGCCATGTCGTTCATCATGTATGTCCAACGATCCCTCATTATCATGCAAAAAAGGCAACTGTCTTAATTAAAAAAGCCTTTAAAAAAGCATATCTTTTTAATCCTGATCCAATACACAAAGCTCTATGGAATATTGCTTGCAATTGCGTTGCTGTTAAGTCAGATATCAAGAGAGGAAGATATATATGGCAATCTTTATACAAAATGGTGGATTAAAAATATAATTAGCATCAATTCTTTATCACATTAATTTACGCAAATCTGAAAAGAATATAAAAGAATTAGCAATAACAAATTTTTCATCTTAGAAATTACCTAAATAAAATAATCTTATGAGTGGTGACAATTTGCATGGTAAGCAACCTATTAAATTTTATTCGGAAAAAATAACACTTACAAAAGTTGAATTATTAGAAAGACAGTTGAGTTTAGGCGAAAAAATTTCAGATTTAGATCAAAAGCATAAAGAATGGAGCAAAAAACTATCAGGTTGATCATCTAATATATTTAATTTTAATTAATTTTTGATAATTCTATTTACCTTATCAAGAAACTTTTCTGTAAATTATTGAAAAATTATTTGCAGGCATACTAATAATATCCTCTTGAGAAAATCCATTTTTCTTACTCTCATCACAAACTTCCTCAAGATTTTTAATACCCCAAAGATCATTTTGCATTTTTAATGAATTATCGAAAAAATAATTACTTTCACTTGTATGTTTATTACAAATTTTAAATGGCCCATACAAAATCAAAAACTGACCCTTATTCAGTAATTTTCCTGACTCTCTAAAGAGTGCTACAGTACAAGACCACTTTGCTACATGAATCATATTTATAGAGACTATTCCTTGCAAAGAATTAGCTAATATCAATGGAATTCTCCAAGGAATTTTTTCTACATCAATCTCAAGAGGATGGGGCATTTTCTTAGATAGGTCTTCATACTCAATCCAAGAAATTATACTTTTTCTATGCACTAACTCTGGGTCACTTGTTTGCCAAATTATTCCAGGAAATCGTTTTTGAAAAAACACCCCATGTTCACCACTGCCACTCCCGATTTCCAATACTGAACCTTTCTTTATAATTCTGGATAGTACATCACCAATGCAATCTCTATTTCTTAGAGTTGCCGAGAAAAAAAGTCTATTATCCAAAATTAAAAAAATTGGGCGCTTCAGTAAAAATAATAATTTTAAAATCCTTGATTATTTAACCTTTCTCAATTTAGGAGTCTTGAAAAACATTATTTTAAGGCTAAAAAATAATATCGAAATTGTAAGAGCAGGCAAGATATAAAGTATTAAATCAGAATTCATTAGAGAAGGAATCCTTCCAAAAATTAAATGCATGTAGTAGGTTGCGAATGACATAAATTCATATATATCTAATTTATTAATAGCAATTATTTGACTTCTAAAGAATAGTTTTAGTCAAAAACTAAAAATTTCAAAAAAAAAGAGTCAGCCTGTATCCCTACTAGCTGACCCTATTTTTATATTAATTTAAATTACCTCTAAATGAGGATATACCTCTAAAAAAACAAGGTGAAAAGCTTATATTTTTTTTTTCTCAGATTTAAAAAATCAGAAGAAAAATAATAATACCAATAAGGTATATTTCGACACATATATGTAGCAATCTTTTGAATTTTTCTAAAAAAGTGGGCAATATTCCCTGATTTTCTTTACATTATTAAATATTTATGTTATATTTATTAACAAATTACTCATACAAAATGACTCCAGAAGCAGAACGTTTTAATGGTTGGGCAGCAATGTTAGGTTTCGTTGCAGCAGTTGGCGCATATGTCACAACAGGCCAGATTATTCCAGGTTGGTTCTAATGAAAAATAACGAACCAAAAATAGTTGAAAAAGAAAAAATCGTTGCTGAAAAGCTTAACGGCAGATTCGCAATGTTGGGTTTTGTTGCCCTAGTTGGAGCATACTTAACTACAGGTCAAATCATTCCAGGTTTTATCTAATTTAATTTTTTTTCATAAAAAGTCTAATTTTAAAGATTAAATTAGACTTTTTTATGGATTTTTCTAGTTTAATAATCTATATTGGCGAAAAACGATTTAATCCAAGAGAGGGAAATGATAATATTTACTAACTTTTAAAGAATTAAATATTAATTTGATTATTCTACTTATTTAAAACTTAAATTTAGTATTTAAATAATGCTATCTTTATCGAAACAATTCAACAATATAATGAGAGTAAAACTTGAACCGGAGACAGCATTCATTGGCAAAAAGTTTGCTTATATATTTTTAGGGATAATATTCAGCTTAAATGCCATAACTTTTATTTGGTTTTTCTTATTTTCAAATTTAAAGTAAAAATATAAAATTTTTTTCAGAAAAACAAAAACAATTTAGCTAGAAAAAAAATAGTTTATAAAAAAGGTTATTTGGGTACTAAAAAATTCCAGGAATGATCTGTCCTGTTGTGACATAGGCACCTAATAACGCAACGAAACCAACCATAGCCCATCTGCCATTTACTTTTTCTGCATTTTGAGGATATCCATCGTAAGACACAGTTTCATCAATATAAGGCCTAGTTTCTGATGGGAACATATTCTGTCTTCCACCTGATTCTGTAGTAACTCCTGATTTTGTCATTGAAAATATAATAATTGTTAACTAAAGTAACACAAATATTAACTTATGTAAACCAAAATCTCCAATGATTTACCTCTGAGTATTCATATTATGAGTCAATATGTGACATTTATGTTTAAAAATTTAGCAAGTCGCATTTTAAAAATCACTTTTTTTATTATAAAACTGCCAATTAATTTTTAAAAATAAGCATTTATACTCACGGTAAGTAATTTTACTTATTAGGATGATTAAAGCATTTAGGAAGTGCTTAGCTGGTTAAGTCAAAAATCTGAATTAACTAGGTCGTCATGAGCTTGCCGGTGGGATACTTGCAGGCTCTTTCAATTTTAAGAGCAAGCAAATAACCAAAGTATACAGATAATTATTTGAACTATTGAATTAAATCTTGAAGACAAGTAAATAATGTCAAAGATTTATTTATTTGCTAAATAGATAATAGAATGAACAAAATGTATATGTCTTTAGATTTTGTTTTTATACCATCTTGTATTTTGATTATACTTTTTCTATTAAATCGAGAAAATATAATCTACAAAAAAAATCAAAAGGTTAAATAATATCGTTATTCTAAAAAAGTTTAATACTTAAGATATACAGATCGTATAAAATATTTTTTTTCCTAAAAATAATAAATTTTTAAAAACTACTTTAACGTAATAAAGTTTCCAAACCTTGGAGAATTTAGGAGAGAAACTGTACGAACCTTTTTCTTGAAATTAATTTGTCCCAATATAGTTTTGCATTATTAACTTGATTTAGTTTTTGTTTGCAGTGTATGCAATTGCATTCGTATACGAAAGTTTTATTTTTCATTCCTAACCCCTTTCTTTTTAAGAAACCAAATTTTTAGTTTTACTGCAAGTAAAAAACTATTTTTTTGAACATTGGTAAATTAAAATTATCTTTTCGTAGAAATTTTATTTTGGTTTATACATCATTCATATTTTATAATGCGGGAAAAGACAGTACAAATTAAATAAATTTCTTTTGAAACTTTCAAATCAACTAGTAATTAAAAAAGCTTTAAATAAAATCAGTGCTCCTTGGTATTCAATACCATTATTAGATAGGTGGTTATTAGGTCAAATAATTCCTCCTATGATATTTGCAATTTCTGCATTTACTATTATTTCATTATCTGTTGGGGTAATGTTTGATCTCATAAGAAAAATTGTTGAATTTGGTTTACCTCTATTTTTAGCTTTAAAAGTTCTTTTTTTTAGTTTGCCTAGCTTTTTAGTTTTGTCATTCCCAATGGCAGTTTTGCTTTCTACATTATTAGCCTATGGAAAATTATCAAACAATTCAGAATTGTTAGCTTTGAAATCTTTAGGGATAAAAACCTCAAGAATTATTTCTCCAGCCATTGCTCTTTCAATATTTATGACTGGGTTAACTTTTTACTTTAATGATAATTTAGTCCCAGCAAGTAATAAATTAGCCGAAGCAACATTAAGAGCAGGAATGGGAGGTTCTTTCAGCGAAGAAAAGGGTAAAAGTAATATTATGTTTTCAAGATATGGCTCTAGGATAAATTCCACAACACAAAAAACAACGAAAAGAAATAATTACCTTACGCATATATTCTATGCTTCACGATATGAAAAAAACTTAATGAAAAAAGTTACGTTATTAGATTTTTCTAGACAAGATTTTCAACAAATCTTAAAGGCAAAAACAGGTAGATTTGATAAAAAAAACTCTTCTTGGATATTTTCCGAAGGCAGTATTTTATCTATTGATCCAAGTGGGCAAACTACAAATATTCAATTTAAAGAATATACATATCCTTTTGTAGAAGGTCCTTTGGAATTAGCAAAAGTCCCTAAAGATGCAAATGAAATGTCTCTGAAGCAGGCTTTAAAAGCAGAAACTATATACAGAAAAACTGGAAACATCAAAGAGATAAGAAGAATTCAAGTTCGTATTCAAGAAAAATTCACCCTACCTTGTGCATGTTTAGTATTTGGATTAATAGGTAGCAGTTTAGGATCTAAATCTAATTTAAGATCCTCTAAAAGTCAGGGATTTGGATTGAGCGTTATTCTTATACTAATTTACTATGTAATGTCATTTGTATTCAGTTCATTTGGAGTGAAAGGTTTAATAAATCCAATCTTTGCTGCTTGGTTACCTGTCTTAATTTCTTTAGCAGGTGGAATTTATTTATTAAGAAAATCAAGTTCTTTTTAAGACTCTAAGAACATTAATATGTAATTAATATTCTTGTGTATTTTTTCAGGTATTAGATTCTTCGATCTCTATATCCCATCTATTTTTTGGTAACCATACCAATCAGGATAATTGTTTTCTTCAATAAAATTATTATTTGGAGTTAATTCTATTTGCCAATTACCTATCTTTTTTATTAGTTCACAATCATCACAACGTAATAAAATTTCCAGAGAAGCAATATCATCTTTATGCTTCTTTTTACAGCCAATAAGCCATTTAGATTTAGCTGTATTTATTGCCTCTATTTTATTTGAAGCTGCTACTAATCCAAACTCATGTTTTTCTTGCATAGAAGTTGGATTATAGCCTCCAATATTGACAAACCATAAATGTTTTTTGGACTTATTTTTTTTTAATAATTGCTTTGCATCTATTTTATCCCTTTCAAAATTTATCAAATTAATCTTATAGCCATCTATATGTTTTATTTTTTTATAGCTATCAATATGCAAACCTTTTGGAGATCCAAACCAATCCTTTCTTAAAGTATCGTGTGTATCCTCAATTTTAGATCCAACAACCCATCTAACATCATGTAGTTCAATATTTGCTTTTTTGACTCTTCCCCCAAGCACTACTAAATAGAGAAAAATATTTTCTGATTCTTTCACTTTTGTTTAATGAAGTTTATTAGTGAGAAATTAATTTAAATTATCGAGATTTATATTGCAGATTATTTTTACTTATTCATAGATTAATTTAATTGAACCAACCTTTTTTCTTTGCTTTAACTTTTGGTGAAGTCTGAATCTTAGGCTCTTCATCTACTCTACCTTTAATAATCATTAAGGGTACTAATGCCCATAAAGCTAAAAATAATATCCAGAATAGATAAATGTTCATAATATTAAAAATTAATATAATAATAATAAAATTAATTAAATATCATTCGCGAGTTTCTTTTTAAAGTTCTAGTTTAGATGTATAATCAAGATAAGTATTTAGTTAAATATAAATAAACTGTCTATTAAATTTTATATAAATAGTTAAGACGCCTTAATATCTTTAAAAGTAAAAAATAGAAATTTTTATAAGGCAATTAAAATAATCGCACTCAACAAAACCACTGCTTTGCTTGAGGATGTGAAGAGTGCATTTTTATAATCTCAAGAAAAAATTTTTTTCGTGAATATTTTAAATCAAACTAATTTTTCTCTAAAATTAACTTAGCAATTTTAAAGATGATTGAAAAAATGTGATTTATGTCATCAGAAAGATAAAATTCATTACAGAGTTAAATCGATAATCCATAAAGACTGGATTTTTTGTTGTAAAGAATGTTGGAATTTAGTTTCTAAACATAATGATTATACTTACGGTGGAACAAGAAAGTTAAAATAATAAATTTTCCTGCAAACTCTTATGCAAAAAACAATCAAACAACTATAGGCATTGAAATCTTAAAAATTACATTAACAAAGAACTTGACAATTAATGATGATTTATAAACATGATTTATGAAATTTACCAACAAAAATAACTTTCTTTTATTCCTTGCTTTATCTTTTTAATATACTTTTTTTTTATAGAGTCTTGTCTTATTATGCTAAACCAAACTTTATAGTTTATGACGAATGGTTTGATAATGATTTAAAAAAAACTAAGCTTAACGTTAAAAATAAAAAAATAAAAAATATTTCAAAAATACATGAATTTTTTTATGAGCAATCGAATTACAAAGTTGGGGCCTCTGAAAATAACTTACAAATAAAGGTAGATGAAAATAGGGAAAAACTATTTAATTATTATTATTTTGAAAAAAATTCTGAAACATATGATTCATTATCAAATAAAAAATTTCTCTTCTTTGAAAAAATTACCAAAAATAAATTTTCTATCAAAAAGAAAATAATTTATTCTTTATCAATTTTTGGACTTGTAATTATTTTGGGATTACTACTATTTTTCATTTCGAAATCTAAAAAAAATGCATCAATCTTAACAAATAAATTGATTTCGTTAGAAATAAGATTTTAATTTTCTAAAAAAAATCATTAATTTGTTTTGTTATAGATTTATATTCTAAATTAATTCCTCTTATATATTCATCTACTTCTTTTTTAGAATTCTTATATTCATTTATTTTTTGTTTAGTTTTCGCATAGAAAATTGATTCAAATTTTCCTGGACTAACCTCCTCTATCCAATATCCTGCTAAACAATAAATTTTGTTTGGAACAAAAGTAATAATAAATAATTTTTTGGAATTTTTATATTGATCAATTATCTTATTGGCTAATTTGCCTTTAGTTTTTTTAGTCCCAAATAGAGCAATATCTTTTGCTAAAGGCCTAAAATTCTTAGAAAGATTCTTATTTTTTTCTACTGTATTTCTAGAAATTATTTTTTCTAAAGAATAACAATAATCGAAAAAATTAGTATTTTCTTTTTTTGTAGGATATATAGTTATCAGGGGACTTAAAATTAAAAAAGAAGTGAAAAGAAATTTTTTAAACATTTGTTTTAATTAGATTTATTATTTCATAAATAAAAAAAGACAATTCATAAATTACTATTAAATACTTTAATAAGATTCACATTAATTAAAAAGCTTTCTATTAATTTAGCTAAACCTCTTTGAGAAAAATTTAAAATTATTTCAGACTAATTAAGTATTTATCAAACCCATAAAACTTTTTTCTTATGATAAGGTTATGAAAAATTCTTTTTTGAAAAATAAAAGGATCAAATCTTTTTTAGATTTTTTTTCAAGAGTATCAATTTCAGCAATATTTATCTCAGCCATACCCGGCAAAATAAATAATTTTGAAAGAACAGTTGAATATATTTCTTCAAAAGGCATTCCTGAACCAATTTCATCTATTCTTCTAGTGGGAGCAATTATATGTCTTATCTTGGGTTCTGGATTTTTTGTATTTGGTGAAAAGCAAAAAATCGGTTCAGTCTTTTTATTACTATTTCTTATTCCAACAACAATAATTTTTCATGTATTTCCTTTCCATCAAAGAGCAATATTTATTAATCTCGGATTGATAGGTGGATTAATTATTGCTGCAATAAGAGAACCAAAATAAAAAACTTAATTAAAGAATCCTAAATATTTTTTTTCCCTCTCTTAATTCTGGAAAGCAATTCGCAATATGTATTAATTCATAAATCTCTTTGCAATCGTATTTTTTATTAGGAATTCCACTTCCAACCTCTATACCTCTCTCTTTCATCTTCTTTAATATCAATTCTTGTCTTTGCATACTAGACATAGACTTAAATATTTTAATTCGCTCTTCTTTATTCACTAGATCTTAATTTATTAAAGTTTATTTTAGGGTTTTATCAATTAGCGATTCATTAAATAAGTAAGAAAGCCAGTAAATGTGAGTAATTTAAATCCAATAAAGAAGGGTAAATATTTTTTGACCTTTTTACTAGCGGGCAATAATTTGTTCAATGAATTGATCATGATTTAAATTAAAAATCTGGTCTTTTCGAATATCCTAACGAATTTTTTTTAAAATTATCCCATTTTGATTTGTATATTGAAAGCAGTAGATCTAGACTAAAAGGGTTACTCCCTTTTTTTTATGAATGATAAAGAAACAATAATTTCATTATTAGATGATTTTGCTAATCCAAAAAAAATGGCTTCATTTTTTGTTGAAAATGCGACTCCAGATTTTTTATTCATAAGGCCGAGTGGTAATCCTATAGATGCAAAAGGATTCGAACAAATGATTACTGATGATATAGTTCAAGAAAAGGCAGAAATAACCAAAATTCACCGATTCGAATTTTTTAAGCGAGAATATAGTAATTTGCATTTTTACACTAGGTTCAAAATTTACTTATAAAGGGAAACTTAATGATGACTTACCAACAGTTACGTCAATTTTTAAAAAAGTAAATAATGTTTGGAAAATTCACTGGATGCAAAGATCTACAGGAAATTCGGATTTATCTTTATGGGATTAGCAAAGTTAATAGCTCTTTTAATGGTGCTACTACTTGTAGGTAGTTCTTTTATTGGTTTAATTTTGTATTTTATAAAATAAATAAATCAAATAAAAAATACCAAGTAAATATTTCTTTTTTTAGGAACAATTGCTTCTTTTATGCTAAGTAATTTGATTACAGGTAAAAATAAAAACTTTAGACAGACTAACGCCTATATCTAAAGCCAATAAAGCAATTAGTAACTTACTCATTTTTTAGAACTCTCTACTATTTTTTTGTAAAGTTCCTCGGAAATAGGTTGCATAACCTTTTAAAAATCTAGTTACAAATTAATTATTTTAAATTTAATTTCTCGTTACTAAATATACGAATATATGAATTTTTAAATAGGCAAAAAATATATTCACTATAAGTTCTTCTTATAAAGTATTAATAAATACTTAATCCAAAAACGTCAAAAAATGTCCAAACTTTTTTAAAAAAGAAATAAGAAATCTTATTTCAAGTAAATAGATCCTCTATAAGTAAGCTTTATAATCTTTTCCTCTTGTTTTCTACAATATACGAATGACTTTCCATTGAAATACATGTTTACCATGATGCAGCTCCTTAACTTGCTCAAGTCCCCGTCCTATGGCTTGAGTCGTACTGCGGTCTATCAGATGGTAGATCGGACGATTTTGTAGTATTCACTACAATCTATTTATAAAGTATTTATACTTAGATGTCAACAATTAATAGAAACTGAACTTCAATTTAAAAGTAGATTCGGCTCTCATAAACTCCCGAACAAGAATATAGAACATATAACTACGAGTAACTCCCATAAAAACTGAAACAAATGCTAAAACTACACAAATAGGACAATGTGGGAATCCCATTATTTATTTTTCCAATATAAATTTTAATTCAGCCTCTGCATTGAGAATGTCAATTCTTCTCTTAAATAGTTTAAAAAATTTAATTATTTTTTTCAAAATTAAACCTTCTTTAGGCATCAATAATAATATTATTCTAAGAATGAATATATCAATGAGCAAAAATACTGAATCTATTGATACGACAAGATTTTTGTAGCATAATTATACAATAATCAACACCAACATATGCTCAGATACTGTTGATAAATAAACCGATAAAGGCTAATTCAGAATAAAATATAATAATTGGTTATATAGTTATCTTGCAGTGTTTTTTTCTTTTGCTAAAAAATAGATCGAGCTAAAGTCCAATACTCGACGAGGATTTAGTCCGCTTCACAAAGCCTTAGATTGCAAATTTTTCTTAATTAATATGCAACTATGCTTAATAAGATAAATATCTTGATTGCTAAATAAATTTATTTTGTATATGGCTATTACAAAAATTATGAGTTTATTTAAATTAGTTACTAAATACTCGTGGAGAAAGCTTTAGTAAATTTCTTTTACTGGTTACTGATAAGATCAGCCGAATCTCATTATGGAGAATCATTTGTATCTGTAGAAGTTCCATCTAATTCAATAAAAAGTTTTTCTTGATTTTAGTAAGTTTTTAATACTTAAATTCATAGCTTTCTAAGAATTGAATAACTAATTTGAGTTAAGTTGGTTAATTATCTCTATTGCAAATAAAGATAAGGTTGTTAATCTTGCACTTAAAGAAGAAACTTAATTTCTTAAACTGATGAAATTTGATCATTTAAATTTCAATGAAGATGATGGCCTCATGTCCATAGAAGATTTAAGGGCTTTACGTCTTCGAAAAAAGAAAATTGAAAGTGATAAGAAAGCTAGAAAGTATATCCTGGATATAAATCAAAGATATAGAAAAATGAGTACCCGCAAAAGTAATAACTTTTTAAGGAATATGAACCCTTTTAAAAAGGCCGCATAAATTGTTAATATTGATTTTGTTAATTTGTTTAACTTTGCAACTTTCAGAGTAAGATTTTAATGGTGTTTCTTTGGAAGAGTTTCACCAAGAGGGGTCAATTTTTGGCCCCTTCTTTGCGGAGATATTTTTTAATTGAAACTAGTTATAAAATTAAATTAATACTTTCCTAAAAGCTGAAAGTGATTTAAATCTTTTGTTTAAAGTTTTTTACCACTTAATGAAAACTCTATACCTTCAACTAAATCCTCTTATTAAAAAAATAAAAGTTTTAGCTTATCTACCATTTCCCATAATTTATTGAATTTTTTTATTTGCGATTTTTAATGGCTTCACCTACAAGTTGGGAATTCTACAAAGAAGTTCAAACTAAAACTCTATGGGTAAATATTTGTAACCAAAATTTAGAAGGAGTAGCTATTTCGATTAATAAATGGTGGAAGACAAGATATCCAGCATACAAAATCAGAATAGTTTCTAAAAAAGAATTTGAGCTAGTAAAAATGCAAGCTGAGAAAAAGGAGCAATAAAATTATTCTTTGGTAAATATTGATGCTGAATATTTAATTTTTGCAGCTATTGTTAGAAAAATAAATTATGGAACAAATGAACTCTTCAATTGCAAAAGTCTCAAATTTGAAAGTTAACAGAGCTTCTAAAATAGCTATTACTCTCGCATCATCAACTTTCTTTTTGTACGCATTGGGTCAAGCACCAATTTTTAAACATATTCTTGCAGGTGCCTTCTCTTGCTCTGGCTAAATAAAATACATTTTTTCAAGTGAGACTAAAAAGCTAAAATAGACAGTGATTGATAGTCGATCTAAACTTATAGGGATAAATCCCTCTTTTTTAATGTTTAATAGATTTATTGCTGAAAAGATAATGACTCTTCTTATTTCTCTTTTCAGCTGATGAATATTTCCCCACACCTAATAATTGATGCTGTGATATTAAGCGCTGCCCTTACGATAACTTTGGTATTAAGAGCAAAAGGTAATGTTGCTAGAAAAGAAAAAGAAAATAAATGATTACTAAAGAAGAAGAAAAAGAATTTAAAAAACCTAAATTATATAGATTTTGGAACTTTCTTATTTATGGAAGTTCCATTGCTATTGGATTTTTCTTAGTTTATTTATATTCTGCTAATGCCTTTATAAATAAATGACTTACATGTACGGCATAGCAATTACTAATGGGGTTATTAGTCTTTTATTGCTTGGTGGGTTTGCATACTTTACTTTTAAAATGAAACGCTAATTTTTATGTCATCTTCAATAAAAGATTTCTTAGATAAATTTTTTGATTTATGTAGAGAATATCAACAAGAAATTCCACCTCAGAAGATGGCTGAGATTTTAAGAGAATATGCAGATAGATTAGATGAATGATAGCTACTGGCAGACTTAAGAAGGTATTAAGAGAATATAATTTCTAAGCAAAATTTATACAAATTTTTTTAAATTTGGAATAATTTTTTTGAAGATATTTTCCTTGCAATTATTTATAATTTGAGATTTTTTTTGATCCTTAATCCGTACAATTTTGTTCCTCTAACCGCACACATAAAACTTGAAATCTACCATTTAAATGAATTAGAACATAGGTTTAGTCAAGGGTTAAGTCTTATGGCACTAAATGACACATTTACACTATCCAAGAAACTAATTTAGATAAAAAAGGCCTTTCATATGATAATAAGCTCAAAGAAATTGAAGCTTATTGGAATAACGAATGTGCTGAACATCCGAGTAACAACCATTGCAAGATTTTTTGTGATTAAAACTTTAACTTTTAGGTATTCTTACGCTTGATTTTTACATAATACCCGTACTAAAGAATAATCAGATAGAAAGGAGGCCAAGCAAATGACTAATTTAGGTATAGAAATTTTATTTTGGACAATTTTAATTTCTTATCTAGGATTAAGGTTTTCTCAAACGTGGAATGGATTCAAAAAACAGTATTAATTAGGAGAATAAAAATGAAACTACAAACTCAGTTCACGGTTCCAAAAAAAGAATTAAAAGATCTTGATTATGTTAAGAAAGTAAATTCCTTGGAAGAAACTTTAAATAAAGAATGTATAGATTATCCAAATCAAGAAGATTGCCTAGTTTGTTGCAATTAGAAATCAAAAAATAGCTGTTTTTTAAAAGTAAATAAATTTTTATTAGTATTTATAAATTTTCTAAAAGGGAGTTAGCACTATGGAATTAAGATTCTTCCCAATAAATATTTTTAGAGAGACTCCAAAAGTCACATTCTTTGATGCAGGCATAGATAGTTCTAATGGTTCTGATGTTGTGATCCATTCTGGGGAAGCTATATCTCCTCCAGATGATTTAAAAGATGAGCAATATTATGTTCACAATCATCAAATTGACCACAATTTAGTTATCACTGGGGAAAGGAAATTTGTTTTAATAAATCCTTCTTGGGATGAACCTCATCATGTGATTTATTTAAATAGATCTATGGGAGCATTAGAAATTCCTGTAGGAACTTATCACAGATCAATCTCAGGGAAAGAAGGTAGTATTGTTTTAAACCAACCCAAAAGAGATAAATTTTTTGATCCTGCTAAAGAATTTATCCCTCAAAAATTAGACAAAATTAATTTAATTAAGGCAAGAAAAAGTCTGCCTGTTTATTGGATTTACGAAAATAACAAAATCAAAAGATTATCTTTTAATCCTCTAGAGAGAAAAGTTAAAACTCTTGTTTAAAATGAAAAACATATATCCCCTAATAATAATTTTAAAAACCTGAATTTAATTATTAATTCTGATACTTATAAATTAGCTCACGAAGATATTGATCTACTTAGCAGAAATGAAATGCGTGGAGTTAGAATGCTTCTTGAAATTACTAAACCAGATTTAATCCTTGAAGAAAATAAAATTCTTTCAACCATAATTATTTTTGGAGGCGCAAGCATTACAGAAGAATCAAATACAAAAAAGAGAATTGAAAATATAGAAGAGTTAATCAAAAAAAATCATAAATCGATACTTCTAAAAAGAAATTTAAATAGATTAGAAAATTTGCTTCAAATGAGTCATTATTATCAATCCGCAAGAGAGTTTTCTAAACTTGCTTCAATTAGTAATCAAAATAAAAACTGTAATTCGAACGTAATTGTGACAGGTGGGGGCCTGGAATTATGGAAGCTGCTAATAGGGGTGCATCTGAAGCAAATTGTAAATCTATAGGGTTAAATATCAGTCTTCCTAATGAGCAAGTCCCTAATTCTTTTATAACACTAGGTCTTTGCTTTAAGTTTAATTATTTTGCATTAAGAAAGATCCATTTTGTAATGCGATCAGTAGCTGCTGTTTTTTTTCCTGGTGGTTTTGGAACGCTAGATGAATTATTTGAGCTATTGACACTTTGTCAAACAGGAGTGAAAACTAAAATCCCAATCATACTTTTTGGTAGAGAGTACTGGAAGAAGATAATTAACTTTGAATATTTAGCTGATCTTGGATTAATTGAAGATGAACACTTAAATCTTTTCCAATATGCAGACTCCGCATCAGAAGCATGGAGAATTATCAAAAAAGTGAGCCAAGAAAACTACAAGCTGACTTGATAACAAATGCAAAAGAAGATTGATTAATAAGAATTTGATATTTTGTTTTTCATGCTTTCAATCTTATTGATTAATTCATCTAACCATTCTGTATTATTTTGCTCTTGTCTTTTATGGCTTTGACTTTTTTGAGTACTCATAAATTTCTTATATTAAGATTGTCCATTTAATATATCTTTAGAAATTAAAGAAATCAATAAGCAATACTACCAAATCGATTGGCAAGACAAGCTTTAGTAGCATTTCATACAAACCTAACCAACACAAATTAACTAAAAAATCTAAATCTTTTCAGTTAAGTATTTTCTACGATGTTTTTATTTGAAATTCTGATTTGAATTAGGAAAGGATAAAGATGTTCCTATGGAAAAATCATTTCTGAATTTTATTTATTGGATCTTAGTTAAGTCAGCTGAAAGTTACTACGGAGATTCATTAAAAACAGAAGTACCATACACACCTTATTTTTGGTTTTGATGGACCTTAATTTTTAATATTAGCTCTCTAGTTTGAGAGTTACTAGTTTGGAATTAATTTATCAAAAAACACAATATGGGTTACTTATAGATTCACTACAAAATAATCTCTTACGTTGAATTTCTTTTACTGATTGTGAATAAATTTTAGCTGTAAGGATCGCTCCAAAATTAACTAAAACTACAATCAGAAGAAGTAGCTCAATTGCGAGGTTGGTCATAAGATTACCCTCCTTAAATTTATATAAAAACCCTATAACGTCAAAATAGATATTGAATAGAGTTTAAATTCCTATTTTTAGCCATCGAGATTCTGTGGTACTGAACTAGGTTCACAATTTTCGAAGCATTCTTCTAAAGACTTTTCAGAATTACTCTTAATTTAGCAACTACAAAGACAATCATAGAGGGCATACTTGGCATCTAATTCATTTTTGAATTATTTATTTCTAAATGTATTCATGATCAAACTTCCTTTGATTTTTTTAAAGTTGATCAATTTATTTATCCAACCAAAGGGTGTTATTGATCTTTTTTGTGTTTTTAAAGTATTTCGTTACGTAAGTACTTATGAAGTGAAAACTCCAATCAGTGGATCTAATTTAAAGTTGATGATTCATATCTCTAAAGAAAAATACTGATTATGAATTTAGTGAAATATTTTAAAAAAGATTAATTTATAGTTTGTATTTTAGGTATTGCAAATCTTGATTCTTGTATATAGCTAATACTAAATAACTACTAAAAAAGGGGGTTAATTATGACTTACGGAAATCTAATTAAAAATAAAATTGAACATGCATTTGGCGGTTTGTTTGGTACATTATCAATTGAGAGAAAACTAACTGATGGTCAAATGGAATGAATGCAAATCGGAATTTGTGATTTTGTTCGAAAATAAGTTGAGGAGATTCCCTTTTTTCATTATTAATTTGAATTTTTTTAAACGAAGGTCTATTAGCTCCTCCTTACCCAATCAGGAGATCCACTAAACCAATCAGCAAGATCATCATTTTTGGGATCGAAATGGTTTTCAGTTTCTAAACCATCCAGGCCAAGGTTCTGGATAAGTCCATTTATTCCATCCGATTTTTGCTTGCCATATCTCCTCAAGCTATTAGCTTTTTTAAGCCATGTCCATATAGTTGAATTATGTTTTGCAAACTTTTCTACATAAATTCTTTCTTCCAATGCGACAGGTTCATCTAATGAAATCCTCTTTACAATGTCTTTAATTTTCAAACGTGTCTTGTTAGTTAGAAACATATCCATAAAAGAAGTTAATGTTTTATAAAAGTTTTTTTTATGAATGTCTTGTCAATCTTTATTTCAAGAAAAAGTATTTTTTAGTGGCTTTTCAAGGACAAATATATTTATTTAATAACAGGTATATTTAATTGGTAAAAAAGACTACTAAATTTGATTTATATAACTTATATAAAAACGACTTCTCTATAAGTTTCTCTTCATAATTTAAGATTTAATTTATAAAATTGTATTAGGAAATTTACATTGACAATAAAACTATACTAAGAGGAAAATAACCCTCTTTTCTCTGGGAAAAACTTTTTATGTAATCACAAATGAAGGGTCAATGGACAAACGTTTATAGTGGTGATTTGCCTCTTAGATCTTGGTGGGTAGATTCAGGTAGTGAATGTGAATATATATCTATAGTTTTACCAGAGGTGTTTGGGATAAATCACTGGATAAAGAGTTTTTCTGAAAAATTAGCTAAACAAAATGTACCTGTATTAGCCTTACCTCTTTATGGTAGAACAGCTCCAAAATTAGATTTAGCATACAGTGAAGAAGACTTGAAATTAGGCAGGCATCATAAAGATTTAACCACTTCAAAAAATATTATTAAAGATATTTCTGCAGCTCTAAATTGGGTTCAAGAAAAATATCCCAAAAAAAAAATTTCAATTATTGGATTTTGTTTTGGGGGTCATGCAGCAGTTATAGCTTCTTCGTTAAAAGGAATAGATAGTACATTTTGTTTTTATGGAGCAGGGGTAACTGCTCCAAGAAAGGATACTAATTTTGCACCTATAGATTTACTGGAAAAAGTTTCTGGAAAATTAAACTTCATATGCGGTTCTTCAGATGATTTAATTCCTTTACAAGATAGATTAGAAATTAAAAAAAGATTCAAAAAACTAGATCCGTCAGAAGAGAGATTTATTTATGTCGAAGTTAAAGGAGCTGATCATGGCTTTATGTGCGAGGAAAGAGAATCTTTTCATAATGATGCATCATTAATCGGTTGGAATTTATTGATGAAAGAATTAAATTAATAAAATTCTTGAGAATGACTTTGATCAGTATCTGCACTAATAATTTAAAAAGTTCAATACCTCTATGAAAAACTTTTAAAAAATTGCTTTAGATAAAATAACTTGAAAAGTTAAATCAAGAACTGTCAAAAATGAAAAAAATAAATACTATAAGTTCAAAAAATTTTCTAGAAATTCAAATTCATTATCAAAAATTTATTCATAGCATTAGCTTTTGCATTAATGCTTGTCGAACCTAGTATTTCTAAAGCTGCAGAATCTCCTGTAGATTTACAAGAAGTCTTTTTAGTTTCTGAGACTATGGATGGGGATGCTCTTAAATATCCAAAGGAAAAGCAGAAATAAGATTACAAAGAGTCGAATTAACTTAGAGAGGGATAGTCCCGCTCCATTCTTATCCAATTCCATTATTAGGCAATCTTCAGCAAGGTATGATTGTTATCAAAAGACAAGGAATGGAAGATTTTATCTACACAGCAGGTGATACCTTTATAGTTGGTCCAAAAATACCAAAACATACAATGGGTCATGCAAAATCTAGTAATGCAATTGTTTGGTTTGCAGCAATAGAAGCAAAAGATGTTCCAATTCTAATTCCCTCCGAAGGATGACTTTTAACTTAAAATCAATTATTTTTTAGTGAAAGTCAAACTACAATAAGAATTAATAAGCTCTTTTTTTTATGAAGTTAAAAAATATTTTAAAAACTACTGGAGCGCTCCATATCCTATTGGGATTGTTAATTATTTCCCTACTCATCTTTTCTATAGAAACTATTGCAGGCAAAGCTTCAAGTGAAACATTGCTTCTTGTTAGAGGGACTGCTGATGTTGTAGCGGCTAGTAATTTAGGGATAGGTTTTTTATTGATTATTTGCAGCTCTATCAAAGATAAAAAATCTTTAAGAAAAGTTTTATCAGGTGAGCTGGCTTTAATGGCTTGTTTTTTAGCAGTTGCTTTATTCAATACTTTTAATGCTGGAACAATAGTTGATGGAGGTCCTCCACCTCCTTTTTGGGTTGTTTTGATAGTCAACCCTATTTTATGTATTTATGGATTAGTTAAAAGTAAAAAATGAAACGCTTTATTTTATTTATCCCTTTTATGGCCTTTATGTGGGGTTGTGCAAACACATCAAATAAATTAGTTAATCCTGAGATTTCTGACACCCAAAAGCAAAGAGAAGTTTGTCTAGATTGGTATGGGTACAGAATTAATACTAAGAAGGCAATTAATGATTTAAATCTCAAGATTGAAACCGAATCAGAATTGATGAATTATTGTGATTTCTTTAAGAATGTAGCTGATACGAAATAGTAAAAATTCGATATCTGCAAAGTATTTTTGATTTATTTTATTTGTAACACCTCCTCTTCTCTCAATATTTGATTCTTTTAAAAAACAAGCGAATTTAATTTCTCTTCTTTCTCTTCTTTTTCTTCAGTATTTACAAATTTCATTTCTGCAATCTCAATAATTGCTTTAATGACATTTTTAAGCTGCTTCTTAATAATTCTTTTTGGAGTTTTAATTAATTACATTGGAATTATCATTTTCTTTATATTCCTTTATTTTCTTTAAATGCAATTCCCTCACTCCGGAAATCGTCTAATTATTTAATTTGTAATTTGTTTTTATAGTTTTTATTATTGAATCTTGTGGTTCTTCACTTGGAAAGCAATTAATAATTCTATATTTTCCGCCTTTCCTATCAGTTTCTACAACTGTAAATTCCACATACTTACCTATTCCATCTATTAAGTTCATGACTTCTATATTGATTATCTCTTCATTTTCATTTTCGATAATACGAGATTCCCCACCGCAACTAATTAATGCATTTTCTTTGGTAAGAAAAAAATCTTTATCATTACTGCATGAGGACAGAAAAGATAAAGAAAATAATATAAAAAAAAGTTTTTTCATAGTCAAAAATTTTTATACATAATTAACTTATAAGGCAATTTTATTAATTATAAGTTAAACATTTATTGATTTAAATAATTAAAAAAATATGAATGTCAATTATTTATTAAAAAATTTTAGCTAGGTATCTTTATTTACTAATGATGATCAAAATTTAAACATTACTTAAATTCAATTTAATCCTAGAGAAGAATTTTAAATTTTTTATCGCTTTTATGTTGTGGCTGATTTTAATGATGTTGTTTCAATAAGAAAATTTTTGCGAGGTTCATTTGTATTTATGAGAATTATATATTGATGTAAATCAATTACTATTCAGTAATGATAATCATCTTAAAAGCAAACCAATCAATTCTTATTAGGGATTATGATAATAATGCGAAACTTTCATTATTTTGAGAATTCTAAAACTATACAATAATCTAAGGACTTTTATTAGGATTTTTGATGTCAATAGATATCAAAGAAATAAATAAATCTATACAAAGTAGATATCGTCCAGAGATTGATGGTCTAAGAGCATTTGCTGTAATAGCTGTTATCATTAATCACTTCAACAAGGAAATACTTCCAAACGGATACCTTGGAGTTGATATTTTTTTTGTTATATCAGGATTCGTCATAACATCATCTGTTTATCAAAGACCAAGTGAAAACTTCAAGGATTTCATAAGCGGATTTTACGAAAGAAGAATAAAACGATTAGTCCCTGCACTAACAGTTTTTGTTCTAATTACAAGTATTGCGATCTGCTTTTTTCAAGAAGATCCATATCTATCTTTATGGACAGGTCTAACTTCATTATTTGGATTATCTAATCTTTATTTACTTGAAAAAGCAACAGATTATTTTGCACAATCAACAGAACTCAATGTATTTACCCACACATGGTCTCTTGGTGTTGAAGAACAGTTCTATATTATATTTCCTTTCCTGATTTGGTTTTCTGGATTTGGACGTCAAACCAAAAATGGTGATCGCAATTTATTTCTCATAATTGGAACTTTAGCGATTACATCATTGATTGGATTTCTCTATCTCTATCCAATCAACCAATCAGCAGCATATTTCCTCATGCCAACTAGGTTTTGGGAAATGGCATCCGGATGTTTGCTCTTTATTGGATTTCAAAAAAGAAAATCTATTGAACAATTGATTGAGAAAGTGCCTCCAATTTTTGTTTTGTTATTGATTATCGGAACAATGTTGCAACCTAATGCATTAGCAACAGCATCAACTATTGCAGTAGTTTCTCTTTCTGCAGTTTTTATTTCTTCTTTAAAAAAAGGAACAAATTTATACATATTTTTCAACCATCCCAAAGTCGTTTATGTGGGTCGCATTTCTTATTCCTTATACCTATGGCATTGGGGTGTTCTTTCAATTAGTCGTTGGACAATAGGTATTCATTGGTGGTCAGTACCTTTCCAAGGTGCTCTAATACTGGGTCTTGCTATAGCTTCGTATGAATATATTGAAACGCCACTTCGTAAAGGTAACTGGTTTGGGAAAAGATGGAAGACAATCGTTGTTGGAGGAGGAGTGATATTTTCTCTAGCTGTTAGTCTAATTGCACTTATAGAACCTCTAAAAGGTCAACTATATACTGGCAAAAAAATTAATACTGTACAAAAACCTTTTCAGAAAGGCAAAGAATGTCTTAAAAATGTTTCTGAACGAACTCAATGTCTTTTCATTGATAATAAAAGTAAACGAACTTTATGGTTACTTGGAGATAGTCATGCAAAATCTCTCGATCTAGCAGGAGAACAAATTGCAAATTCTCTTGATATGAATTTGAAACTATTTAGAGCAAAAGTGACTCCCTTTCCGCCAGTGCAAAAATATCGAAAGTCAAAAAAAAGAATAGATCTACAAAGATTAGATGATTTCAGATTTGTAGAAAAAGAACTACATAGACAAATAAAAGTTGGTGACATCATTATATTATCTATGAGATTGCCCTATCATTTCGGTGGAACGTACTACGAATATCCGTCTTCAGATTTTTCCTTTATTAGAAAAGATGGATCTTTTGGATCTCAAGACGATTCTCTTGATGACTGGATTTCTTCAGTAAAAAATCTTGCGAATATATCACAAGCACAAGGGGGTAAAATCATTATTCAGACACCCACACCCGAATGGGAAAGAGAAAAGACCAAATTATGTTCTAACAAAAATAATCAATGGTTCAATGTTCTGCAAAACAGGAACTGTCAAATAAATAGCAAATTTTTTATTGACAAAAATAAAGGTCTTTACAAGCATTTATTCGAGAAATTAAGCCGATTATCAATTTCTCATAAAAATATATTTCTATTTGACACTTATAAAGTTGTCTGCCCTGAAAGTATGTGCAGTTTTACAAAAAAAGGTATTGATATCTATAGAGATGATGACCATATTTCAAATAAATGGGCAAGAGATGAACTCGCCCCTGCAATTTTTAAATTCATAAAAGCATCTCTCATTCCCTAAAAGGTATTATAAATACGATTTTTACTAATAAATAAGTTTACTTTGAGTGATCTGTTTCGATATTTTTCTAAACTTTATTAAACAAAGTATCTTCGATAAACTAAACAAAATGATTTGGATTTATCTGACTTTCGAAAAAAGTTAACAAAATGTCATTCCAGTACCATGCCATCATCCACATCCTATCCACACTTCGCAATATTCTTGTAATCACTTGATATGAACGAAATTAATTACTGGCTAATGAAAAGTGAGCCTGATGCTTACAGCATAGATACTTTAAAAAATGACGGTGTAACTTTATGGGACGGAATAAGAAATTATCAGGCTCGAAATTTTATGAGAAAAATGAATAAAGGAGATACAGTTTTTTTCTATCATTCGAATTGTAAACCGCCAGGTATTGTTGGACTTATGGAGGTAATAGATCTAAATATTGTTGATCCTACGCAATTTGATAAAAATTCAAAATATTTTGATCCAAAATCGAAACCTGATAATCCGAGATGGGATTGTGTAAAAGTAAAATACATATCAAAGTCAGATAAGATTTTAAGTTTACCTGAATTAAAGATTATATTTAATGAGGATGAATTATTAGTCGTAAAAAAAGGAAATAGGTTATCTATATTACCTGTCAGAAATGACATTGCAAAAATACTACTAGAAAAAATGTAAAAAATTTTTAATCCTTAAAATTCATTGAAAACATATTGCCAATGTAGAGTCTCGTTAAATCCCTATTTTGAAATCCTTTTTGCATCAAAAATCCTGCAATAGCGGCTTGTAGTATCCTGTATTGATCCCAGTTAGGATGCTCCTCAACAAATTCTTTCATAGCCTTTTGAAGATTTTCTTGAAGTTCACATTTGAAACTTATTACTTCATCTTTATCAGTTAATACTTTTGAATTTTTGTCGTAATTTAACTCTTGCATATTGAAAAAATTTTTGAAATTTTTGATCTACTAAGATGTAGTTTTCTCCAAAATTATTAAATCGTCAACAATCATTATTAAGAGACAGTCTCAGGCTATAGAATAATGAGAATTCAGTCATAAAGAAAGGAGTTATGGAAATTAAATTTGTAAAATTAAACTTTACTTAAATATAAAGATTTATTTAAAATCAGAAGTTTTCCACATGCTTTAGATCATCAGATATTTTTAAAAAAATTGCTGTGGAAAAGTTGTGAAAAATTTTTTTTTAGAGGGGGAAATATTTTCTAAAATTTCCAATTTTATTTATCTTTTAATCCATTGATTCCCACATGTTTTTTATTTCATAAAATAAATTTTGTGCTATTGGTATCGGCCAATACATTTCGAACGATCTGGTTTGATCTTGGCTTTCAAAAACAAACCTTAAACTCCATTCATTCTTTTTCCCCTCTAACTGAATATACCAAGGAAGTTTTTCTAACTCTAAAGTAATATTTTCTTCGTCCATTAGTTGATCTTTGATGACTAAAAGTTGTTCATTAATTCTTAAAAGTAGAAGGTAAAGTGAACAGAATTCACTTTTTTGTAACTCGACTGCCCAATTATCAACACCAATTAAGAAGCAAAATTTGCCTTTTTTAAAATCTCTAAGTAATCTCCATCCTTTATGGTCTTTTACCAAAATTACCCTGGAAGTAAATCTGGTTGATCTTGTTCATCGCTTAGTTCAATAATTGACCTTTGAACGGGTTTAATAGTTGACTCCTCTAATAAGCCATCAAAATCATCAAAACGTCTTTGTTTAGCTCTGAAAGCAATTTTCACTGTAGTTAAATATCTATTAGTTGATTTTCTTATCAAGCTCTCACCTCTCTTTGCAAGATCAGTAGAATTAACTCCTCGGTTATTAGATATGTTCATTAAAGAAATTTTTACTATAAAATATATTTTACATTTAATTCACCCGTTTAAAAACATAAATTACAAAAAGAACTTAATTGATTTAAATAATTTCATATGAAAGAAAGTTTGTCTGGAACACTGGCTATTGATTTAGGGAACACTAATACTGTTGTAGCGTTTCAAGATCAAAAAGATATAAATTCTGTTTTAGTTGAAATACCGAATATTACATCATCTCCAGGAGTTATTCCTTCAGCAGTTTGGTTCGAGGAACCTTCAAAGATTCCTAAGATTGGTATTAGTGCTCTAAAGATGAGGGATAACTCAAATTCTGATTTATTTTTTCATTCTAACTTTAAAAGATTAATTGGAAATTCTATTGAAAAAATTAACCCAAAAAATATTTTAAACCCTAATGAATGTGGCGAAAAATTTTTTCAAATTCTGTGGGCGAACATTCCTCACAACTATGAGATCAAAAGACTTGTTTTAACTGCTCCTATAGATACATACAAGGGGTACAGAGAATGGTTAGTTAACCTTTGCAAGGAAATATCTGTAGATGAAATAGCCCTCGTTGATGAGCCTACTGCCGCAAGTTTAGGAATAAATGTACCATATGGCTCAAAAATTATGACATTAGATATTGGAGGAAGTACAATCGATATGAACATCGTCAAAATAGAAGGAGGAGAAGGAAAATCTGGTCCAATAGCTGAATTATTAAAATTTAAAGGTAATGATGTAAGTTCAATTTCAAAACAAAAAATAAGGTGTGCCGAAATAATTGGAAAAACTGGCTCAAAAATTGGTGGGAAAGATATTGATCAATGGATAGTTGATTATTTTATTCCAGGTGATAATTATATTAATAATCTTTCAAAGGCAGAAAAAATAAAATGTAAACTCAGCTCATCTGTAATCAAATATGAAAATAAATATCCAATAAAATTATTTACTGAGCAAAATGAAGAAAGTGAATTTTACCTAAGTAAAGAAATATTTGAGAAAATACTCATTGACAATAATCTTCTAAATCACCTTAACTCTCTATTAAAAGATTTATTAAATCAAGCAAGAGGTAAATTTTGCACAGTTGACGACTTAAATGCAATTGTTTTGGTTGGTGGAGGAACTCAAATACCATTGATTAAAGAATGGATAACAAAAAAAATTCCAAAAATTAAAATAAAGTCACCACCCCCTATTGAATCAATAGCTTTGGGAGCTTTAGCAATGACCCCGGGGGTAAAAATTAAAGACATATTAAATAAAGGGTTATCTATAAGATTATTTAATAAAAGAGAGCAAAAACACTTTTGGCATCCAATTTTTTGCAAAGGTCAAACATGGCCAACAGAAAAACCCTTTAAACTAATCCTTCAAGCCAGTAAAAAGAATCAGAAAATATTCGAAATAATAATTGGAGAGACACAAAAAGAAAGAGCATATGATGTTATTTTTGAAAATGGATTACCAAAGTTATCAGAGATTCAAAATGAAGAAGGAATTATAAAATGGGACAAAAAACCACTCAAAATAGTACTAAAAAATAAATCTAATATTGGAGAAGACACCTTAAAACTTTTTTTTAAAATTACGAAAAATGCTGATTTATTAGTTAAGTGTTTTGATATTGAAGATGAATTTTTTGGAGAATATAATTTAGGAAATATCTTCTGAAAGATAGCTATTCAAGAAAAACTCCTTCTTCATTATCAACATTATTTAAACGTAAACTAATACTTTCAATTTTACTAGTTGGCACTTTTTTACCACAAAAATCTGGTTGAATAGGTAATTCTCTGTGACCTCTATCAACCATTACCAATAACATGACTCTTTGAGGTCTGCCCCATGAATACAAAGCATCCATTGCAGCTCGAATTGTTCTACCTGTGTAAATTACATCATCTATTAAAAGAATTTCTTGTTTCTCAATAGGAGTTGGAATATTTGTAGCTTGTATTAGGCGAGTTCCAACTCTATTTTGGTCATCTCTATAAAAAGTTGGATCAATTGTTCCTTTTCTAAATCTTAAACCTGTTCTAGAGAATAATTCCTTCTCTAGCACTTCAGTCAGCTCAATTCCTCTAGTCGGGATGCCAACCAATAGAAGGTTATCCAGTTTTTTTACTTTTTCGATAATTTCACAAGTTAAACGCGAAATAGTTTTTCTTAACTCAACTTCAGTTAATATTACGATCTTTTTTGTTTGCTTAGACATGATTTATCAAAAATAAAATTAATCTAATATTTTCATAAATTAGCAAAAGCTAACTATGTTAAATATAAATTGTTAAAGAGTAAGGTTTGAAGCTAAATTTAAGGTTGGATCAGTTAACAATGAATTTGATCTAAATATGTCAAAAATTAGCAGCAAAAATATAAAAAGATTAAGTGTTCCTCAGAGCCCTGTAGTTCTTGCAATACTAGATGGATGGGGATATCGAAAAGAAAAATCAGATAATGCTATAAAAAGTGCCAGCACACCAATCATGGACTCATTGTGGCATGCTTATCCCCACACCCTTATAAGTGCTAGTGGATCTGAAGTGGGCCTCCCAGATGGTCAAATGGGCAATTCAGAGGTAGGACATCTTACAATTGGTTCGGGACGAATAATACAACAAGAACTTGTAAGGATTTCAAATATTGTAAAAAATAATCAATTAGGCTTGGTAAATGAGTTAAAAGAGGTGGCTGTTTCATTAAAGAAAAATAATTCTACTTTGCATATCACAGGATTATGTTCCGATGGAGGAGTTCATAGTCATATCGATCATTTATTAGGTTTAATAAAATGGGCATCTGATAATAAAATTACAAAAGTTGCAATCCATATTATTACTGATGGGAGAGACACTCCTGCAAAAAGTGCCTCGAAATATCTAAATCAAATAGAGTCATGTATAAAAAAATTTAATGTAGGAGAAATAGCTTCCATATGCGGAAGATACTGGATAATGGATAGAAATCTTTTATGGGAAAGAACAGAAAAAGCATACTCAAATTTGACTGATCCAGATATACAAATAACAAATCTTTCTCCCAAGGATTACATAGAAAAAAGTTATGCCCAAAACATAACCGATGAATTTATAGAGCCCATTCGATTGTCTGAAAACTATCTTAAAGATGGGGATAGTTTGATTTGCTTTAACTTTCGTCCCGATAGAGCAAGACAAATAGTCAAATCGCTTTCTGATAATGAATTCTCAGACTTTAAAAGAAAAAATTATCCAAATCTAGATTTTGTTACTTTTACTCAATATGATCCGAACTTTCCCGTTAAAGTTGCTTTCCCTCCTGAATCACTAAATAATTTTATAGGCCAAATAGTGTCAGAAAACGGACTTAAACAATACAGAACCGCGGAAACTGAAAAATATCCTCACGTAACATACTTTTTCAATGGGGGAGTTGAAATACCTTTACCTGGAGAAGAGAGACATTTGATCCCTTCTCCAAGAGTCGCAACTTATGATATGGAACCCGAAATGTCTGCGGAGGAATTAACTATTAGTTGCTCTAAAGCAATTAAAAGCGGGAAATATGCTTTTATTGTAATCAATTTTGCCAATCCTGATATGGTTGGTCATACAGGCAACATGGATGCAACAATTAAAGCTATAGAAAAAGTAGATAAATGTGTAGGTCAAATAGTTAAAGTTACTGGAGAAATGGGCGGGAGCATTGTTATTACAGCAGATCATGGTAATGCAGAGGTAATGAAAGGATCTGAAGGAGAACCATGGACAGCACATACAATAAATAAAGTTCCATTAATTTTGATTGAAGGTGAAAAAAGAAAAATACCAAATATGGGAAATGAAATTAATTTAAGAGAAAACGCGGGCTTAGCAGATATTGCTCCCACTTTATTGCAATTATTAAATCTACCAATACCAAAAGAAATGACAGGCAAATCGCTTATTCAAGAAATTGAACTAAAGGGTTATAATAAGGTGGTTCAACACGTTTAAAGTTAATAAAAGTTTTTTAATCAATGATTCAAATTATTAGTTGGATTTGGGTATTTTCTGGAGTTCTTCTCATTCTCTTAGTTTTACTTCATAGTCCAAAAGGTGATGGAATGGGAGGGATAGCCTCTAGTGGAAGCTCTATGTTCAACAGCGCAAGTAGTGCAGAAGCTTCTCTAAACAAAATAACTTGGACTTTTTTAGTGATTTTTTTGTCTCTCGCAATTATTCTTAGCGCTGGCTGGATTTCGTAAAAGTTAAATAAGAAAAAGGGATTATTCAAAATAATCCCTTTTAAAAAATTTATTAAAAACTAATGTTTAGTTAGTAATCGAAGTCACCACCCATACCCGGAGCGCCTGCTGGAGCAGCTGAATCTTTTTTCTCAGGTAGATCTGCAACTATACATTCGGTGGTAAGAACCATACCTGCTATTGAAGCTGCATTTTGTAATCCTGAACGTGTGACTTTTGCAGGATCAACTATACCAGCAGAGGACATATCTACATATTCTCCAGTAGCAGCATTGAATCCATCATTAAATGGTTTTGTTTTTACATTTTCGGCAATCACAGCTCCATTAGAACCTGCATTCTCAGCAATTCTCATCAGAGGAGCAGTAAGTGAAGCTTCAACAATGTTAGCTCCAATTAATTCCTCTCCTTCTAAATTTTTATCAGCCCATTCTTTTAGGATAGGAGATAAATGAGCGAGAGTTGTTCCTCCTCCAGGTACAATTCCTTCTTCAACAGCTGCTTTTGTTGCATTAATAGCATCCTCAAGACGAAGCTTTTTATCCTTCATCTCAGTTTCAGTAGCAGCCCCAACCTTAATCACGGCTACGCCTCCAGCTAATTTTGCAAGACGTTCTTGGAGCTTTTCTTTATCATATGAGGAATCTGTTTCATCCATTTGCTTCTTAATTTGATCACATCTAGCTTTAACTGCTTGCTCATTACCTTCAGCTACAATAGTTGTAGTTTCTTTATTAATAGTTATTCTTCTACCGGTTCCGAGCATTTCTAAGGTAGCATTCTCTAGTTTTAAGCCTGCATCTTCAGTAATAAGTTGTCCATTAGTTAAAACAGCCATATCTTCAAGCATGGCTTTTCTTCTATCGCCAAATCCAGGAGCTTTTACTGCAGCAACATTTAACACTCCTCGTAATCTATTGACAACAAGAGTTGCCAAAGCCTCTTTTTCAATATCTTCTGCGATAATAACTAGTGGTTTACCAGTTTTAGCTATTTGTTCCAAAACGGGAACTAAATCTTGCACTAGGGCAATTTTTTTATCAGTCAGAAGGATATATGGTTCATCTAAAACAGCCTCCATTCTCTCTGTATCTGTTGCGAAATAAGGTGAGATATAGCCTTTATCAAAGCGCATACCCTCAGTAACTTCTAATTCCGTAGTCATTGATTTTCCTTCTTCTAGTGAGATAACACCTTCTTTACCAACTTTATCCATGGCATTGGCAATCATTTGACCAACTTCTTCATCGTTTCCAGCAGCAATAGTTCCACATTGAGCTATAGCATTGCTATCGCTAATAGGTTTGGAATAATCTTGAATTTTACCAACTAGAAATTCAGTTGCTTTATCAATTCCTTTTTTCAAGGTAATTGCATTAGCTCCAGCAGCAACGTTTCTCAATCCTGCTTTAACCATTGCATGAGCTAAAACAGTGGCTGTTGTGGTGCCATCACCTGCTGCATCATTAGTTTTTGAAGCAGCTTGTCTGATTAAAGCAACCCCGGTGTTTTCAATGTGGTCCTCTAATTCGATTTCTTTAGCGATTGTGACACCATCATTAATAATTTGTGGAGCACCAAATTTTTTCTCTAGTACAACATTTCTTCCTTTTGGTCCAAGCGTTACAGCCACAGACTCAGCAAGGATATCAATTCCTCTTTCGAGCGCTCTACGAGCTTGCTCATTGTAAATAATTCTTTTAGCCATGTTTAGGCAGTGATTTAGTAATAAGTTTTAATAATTTTTGAAACAAATACCTTAGCTTACTACAGCTAAAATATCCTTTTCTGAGAGCAAGACATATTCATCTCCTCCCAATTTAATGTCTGTGCCAGCATATTTGCTGTACAACACTTTATCGCCAATACTCACTTCTGGAGTTTGTCGAGAACCATCGTCATTAAGTTTGCCAGGGCCCACCTGAGCAACTTCTCCAACCTGTGGTTTTTCTTTAGCTGAATCAGGCAAAAGAATGCCCCCAGCAGTTTTTTCCTCAGATGCGGAAACTTTAATAAATATTCTATCTCCCAGTGGTTTTACTGTAGAGACTGTAAGTGAAACAGCTGCCATAGATTAATGGAGGATCATGATTGAGACGCTTTGCGTCATAAAAATGGAAAGAGAATTTCTCAATCCGTATCATCAACAACATAATCTGCTAAGTGGCAATTAAACCATACTTAAACTGTGCGGGTGGCCGAACCCATTTAACGAATTTACCCATTAGGTGGTAGTATTTTCGGATTATGAGCTGTTTAAATCAGCTATTTATCACCAATAAATAAAAATGGTAGCAACTCCATCAACTTCTTCACAAACAAAAGGCGTAGTGCGTCAGGTAATTGGTCCAGTTCTAGATGTAGAATTTCCAGCTGGTAAATTGCCCAAAATTTTAAATGCCTTAAGAATTGAAGCTAAAAATCCAGCTGGACAAGACATAGCGCTCACTGCAGAAGTCCAACAGCTCCTTGGTGACCATAGAGTAAGAGCAGTGGCAATGAGTGGCACAGACGGCCTTGTAAGAGGCATGGAGGCAATCGACACAGGAGCGCCAATATCTGTACCTGTAGGAGAAGCAACTTTAGGAAGAATATTTAATGTTTTAGGTGAACCAGTAGATGAACAAGGTCCAGTAAATACAAAAGATACTGCCCCAATTCATAGAGCTGCGCCAAAGTTAACTGACCTAGAAACTAAGCCAAAAGTTTTTGAAACTGGTATTAAAGTTATTGACCTTTTGGCTCCTTACAGACAAGGAGGAAAAGTTGGACTATTCGGGGGTGCTGGTGTTGGGAAGACAGTTCTTATTCAAGAATTAATTAACAACATCGCAAAGGAGCATGGTGGAGTTTCTGTTTTTGGCGGTGTAGGAGAAAGAACTAGAGAAGGGAACGATTTATATGAAGAATTTAAAGAATCTGGAGTTATTAATGCAGATGATTTAACTCAATCAAAAGTTGCCTTGTGTTTTGGACAGATGAATGAGCCACCTGGTGCAAGAATGAGAGTAGGCTTATCAGCACTTACAATGGCAGAACATTTTAGAGATGTGAATAAACAAGACGTCCTACTCTTTGTTGATAACATTTTTAGATTTGTTCAAGCTGGTTCTGAAGTATCTGCATTACTTGGAAGAATGCCTTCAGCTGTTGGATACCAACCAACTCTGGGAACTGATGTTGGTGAATTGCAAGAAAGAATTACATCTACATTAGAAGGATCAATAACATCTATCCAGGCTGTTTACGTTCCTGCTGATGACCTAACAGACCCTGCTCCAGCTACAACCTTTGCCCATTTAGATGCTACTACCGTGCTTGCTAGAGCTCTTGCAGCTAAGGGAATTTACCCAGCAGTTGATCCATTAGACTCAACGAGCACTATGCTACAACCATCAGTTGTTGGCGATGAGCATTACAAAACAGCCAGAGCTGTTCAATCAACTTTACAAAGATACAAAGAACTACAAGATATTATCGCAATTCTTGGTTTAGATGAGCTTTCAGAAGAAGATAGATTAACAGTCGACAGGGCCAGAAAAATTGAAAAATTCCTCTCACAGCCCTTCTTTGTAGCAGAAATATTTACAGGAATGTCTGGTAAATATGTAAAATTAGAAGATACCATTGCTGGTTTCAATATGATTTTATCAGGTGAATTAGATGATTTACCAGAGCAGGCATTCTACTTAGTTGGTAATATCGATGAAGTTAAAGCAAAGGCTGAAAAAATAAAATCAGAAAAATAGATATTAAAAAAACATATATTTAACCTTCAATAATTTTAAATTAATGGCAATTTCTCTAAAAGTTTTAGCTCCTAATAAAAATGTCTACCAAGGCGAAGCTGAAGAAGTAATCCTTCCTAGTACTACTGGTCAACTTGGCATACTACCAGGACATATATCTTTAGTTACTGCTATAGATATTGGCGTTTTAAGGCTTAGAATGAATTCCCAGTGGAAATCTATAGCTCTTATGGGAGGCTTCGCTGAAATTGAATCAGATGAAGTTATAGTTTTAGTAAATAATGCTGAAATTGGTTCTGAAATTAATGTTCAAAATGCTGAACAAGATCTTAAAGAAGCAAAATTAGCAATTAGCAAATTTTCTGAAAATGAAAAAAATCCAGAGAAAATTAAAGCTTTTAAAGAGGTTTCAAAGGCTGAGGCTAGGATTCAAGCTGCAAAGAACTAATATTTAAGCTGTTCCGCAAAAAGTTACTTCGGGAAACTTTAATTTGGCTTCTTCTAGTTTTTTTGTCTTACCTTCTTCTTGCCAATAATTTATCACTTCAGTAGCTTTATTCAATATCTCTACTCTTTCGTTATTTGTGATCCAACCTTTATTCTCTAGTTCACTTTTTAATTTTTCCCAAGCATCATCTCTTGGCCAAAAATAATAGGCAGTAAGAGGGCTTGGGCCTCCACCAACTATTTGATCCACTGCTAAAGCAACATTATCAGGTAACCATAACACTTTAATTATGAACCTTCCTTCATCAGGTTTAGGGGTATAACCAGTAGGGACCCCATCTTCATCAATTGTGGCAGCTGCCAATACAGCTGTGGCACTCATCATGCCTGAATTAGAAGAATTTTTTGAGTTTGGGGCATCACTGTTTTTTTCTTTTTTTTCTGTTGAATTTTGACTTAACTTATCTGATGAGTTCATTCACTTATATTTATGTTTAATAAATAATTTATCAGTTTATGGTCACATTTTGATTAATTTATACAAAATTCCTTGATTTTAGTAATTGATAACTTCTAAAAAGGATTTTTATCTATCGTGAGATACTTTATAAAAATCATAAATAGTTGCTTCCAATGAATCCCAAAGATCTTTGGGAATATCGTTTTCTTCTGCGAACATGCCAAGCTGACTTGCTAAGCCTCTTGCTTGAGAAAGTTTCGAATCATATGAATCGGTCTTATTCATTTTTAAGCTTTAAACTTAATAAAAAATAAATCTATTAACTTAATAAGTCAAATTTTAAAATTCTAAATCAGAAATTTCTTTTAGTGCAGCAATACTTAAAACATCAGGGTTTGTATCTTTAACCAGGACATCATCTTCTATTCTTATTCCAATGCCTTTCCATTTTTCATCTATAGGAGGTTGTCCCACAGGGACTGGGATTCTATCACTTATATAGATCCCAGGTTCTACCGTAAGAATCATTCCATTCTGTAATGGCACTTCATAGTCCCCCATTCTGTATGCTCCAACATCATGAACATCTAAGCCAAGCCAATGACCAGTTCTATGCATGTAAAGATGTTTATAAGATTGATTCTCAATTATCTCCTCAGTACTGCCTGACAATAAACCAATTTCCTTTAACCCTTCTACAAGAATTGTTAAAGCAACATTATGAACAGCACTAGAATTAGATCCCTTTACAGCACTTTTAATTGCATTTTTCTGCGCACTCAATACAATTTCATAGATAACTTTTTGCTCTTTAGAAAATTTACCACCTATTGGAATAGTTCTTGTTATATCTCCATTGTAATAATCAATTAGTGAGCAGCCAGCATCCACCAACAATAAATCTTCTTTGTTCAAAGGTGAATTATTTGAAGTGTAATGCAAAATACAGGCATTATCTCCTGATGCAACAATTGAGT
>CACAYX010000002.1 GCA_902536775.1 uncultured Prochlorococcus sp. | reverse complement strand
TTTATGAGTGTGAATGAATAATTTAATTAATCCTTTGGCTCTTGGAAAAGTTTTAAAAAAATATAATTTAACTCCTAATAACAAACAACAAATAGTTTTATTATCTAAACGGAAAACCGCAACATGGTCAGCCATTCATAGACTTGCAAGAAAACTAGAATTTCAACAGACAGTAACCCAGAAACAGCAACAGCAACAATAGATGCAGTTCGGAAGCCTACCAAAATTAATTGCACTTTTTATGGTCTTACTTCTTGTCGGAAGCACTTTTGTTGGTGGAATAATTTACTTTGTTAAATAATGGAATATCTTCAGAACCTTTGGAATAATCAACCAAATGTTGTTATTGGTTTAGGTGTAGCTACAGCAATATTGTTGGGAGTTTATATATTTTTACTAGATATAACTAAGTAAGTGGAAGACTCTTTTTGGCTTATAAATTCTGATAGATCAAGAGTAAAAAGATTTTCAAAGAATAAACAAAACAAAGATCAATTCTTTGAGTATATGTTTATTGACTCAGGGAAAATTGTTGGCGTACTTGGTAAAGAACCCCCAGTTTTAACAACAAGAGAAGAACTTAAAATAGAAAAAGCAAGGGAGGAGTGGAAAAAGTTACTAGCTCAAGGTTGGCGTAGAACTCCTGTAGTTTGGTAGTTATTTTTAAGCAGCATCATATTCTTTATCTTCAAGCTCTCTCACAAATCTTTTATCTAATAAGTAGTTGTCTAAAAGCTCTGCTGCCATCAGTATCTCAGCACCATTTTTAGATACTTCTTGTGGATCTTTGTCTAATAAGTAATTGTCTATAAGCTCTAGATTGTTATTTTCTTTAGGAAATTTTCTTTTCTCGCTGTCTAATAGCTCTCTTATGTAGGTATATACAAGTTTTTTATCGTACCCACTTTCTCTAATTTCTTTCATCATTTCGATTGGAATTTTCATAATCGTCAACCCCTATGTGAAAGCCTATATACGCATACTTACGAAGATATAAGAAAAAAGCAAGAAAGAGGAAGGATGGAAGAAGACTTGTATATTTAGATCTTATTTTTAATAATTAACTAATTTTCTCTTTCCATCTCTGGTTTCTACTTTATTTATTTTTAACCCAATAAACAAAGCCCATATAAGTGCAAAGACAATTGGTAAGAAAATGATCGCAAGTTTCATCATTTTTTTAATCCTGTTATTTGCAAAAATAATAACTTTTAAATCAATAAGAAAATATAGGTACTTTATCTAAAAAAGTAGAGTCGAGGTTAGGTTGACTGTCAATTAAAAGTATCTCGAAATAACAGTTGAATCATAAATATGACCTGCACTCTCAATTAATGGTTTAACTTCTGGATCTTTAAACATAGCTATTGCTTTACCTTCTTCACCCTGCTCAATAACAATTACACTGGTTGGATCATCTTTATTTACACCTTTGTATAAGCAAGTCATTCCAGTTTCTTTCATCATTTTTATATTTTCTTCGCTGTCATAAACAGCAGCCCATTCTTCATAAGGGACACTAATTTTGAATGTAAAAACAGTAGTTTCAAGAGACATAAAAAAAGGAGCTAATTGCTCCCTAGTTTAGATCGACTGTCAATCAATAACAGGCTACATCATCTCGTAGCTATCGAATTTACTTTTTAACTTTGCTGCTTTATGTATTAGTCCAACAGCTTCTTTTCTACCAGTAGCTTGTTGCGCTTGATGCATTAATTTTGCATATTTTTTTACGATTTTCTTTTCCATGATTTAAATTAAATAAAGACCGTTTTTGAATCTCACAACTAGCGAGTCACAACTAGAAGAAGATAAGGAATCAACGGTAAAACCTCAGAGTCAACAAATTGGAACGGGTTAACTCGTGTGTAATACTTATAATCAATTAGCTAAATACCTGTTGGTATCTACGATTACATTGTTTTCAAATCCTGATTTATTTCAGTTTTATCTACATTGAAGGATTCTTTTTAAATATTGAGTGTGTTTTAAATCTTGAATCGATCTCTAATAATTTATGGTTGGCTTCAGTTGTATCCCTGCAACTGCCTCATGACAACCATGTATTAATCCTAGGACTGCTTTAGTATTTATTGATTCAAAAAAAATACCTCTTCCCGTACCTAATAGTTCCTCAAACCGACCTATAAATTTCAAGGCAATAGGAGGACAATATAGGTATAGATCTAGGAGGTCTAAATGAAACTATTCAATCAATTCACAATCCTTCCAAGATACCTAAAAGCATTTAATTATGCTGGAAACAGAATGGAAGAAACAACAAAAAATCTTGATAGAGATAACCATTTATTTGAAGACTATTGGAAGAGGGAATGCAGAGAACATCCAACTAATCAGCATTGTTTAGTCTATTGCGACTGAGAATTTCAACCTTAAGGGTTGACAACTGAGTATAAATACTCTATAAATAAAGTGTAGTAAATGCTACCAAATCGTCCGATCTACCATTAGATAGACCGCAGTACGACTCAAGCCATAGGACGGGGACTTGAGCAAAACCAGGAGCTGCATCATGGTAAACATGTATTTTAACGGCAAATCTTTCGTATATTGCAAGAGCCAAGAAGAGAAAACAATAAAGCTTACTTATAGAGGATCTAGTTACTTGAGATAAATAAATCTCATATCTATTAGATATTTAATAAACCATTTTTTTAGAGGTACTATTCTATGAAATTTACTAATTCTCCTTTTACCATACTCGACAAGAATATGAACGCATTAGATTATCAAAAAAGAAATATTATAAATGAGGACTCTTGGGGAAGGGAAAATGATAATCAAACAAAAGAAGATTTTAAATAAAGTAATTTTTGACTTTTGCAGATAGATAATACTTTGTTTATTTTGTTTTACAAAGAATATAAAGCCAGCCAAAGAAAGTAGCAAAAGCAATTATTGGAGCAATATTCTTATTCAATGGACTTAAAAATCTTTCTATCCAAAGTGGTACATATAAAATAACCAAATACCAATAGAGAGCAGATAGTAATCCAAACAATAAAGCCAGAAGAATATAAAAAGGTAAGATATATAGTCTTCTTTTTTTAATTCTCTCCTCTGTAATATTTTCTGTTAAACCAATTCTTGACCAATAACCACCATTTAATTGAAGAAAAAACTTTAAAAATATTCCGTAAGTATTTATAAAAAATCTAGATAAAGCAAATAACGGTGAAATTATAAATCTTTGCATTACTGCTTTAAAAATTAAATTTGTTCAGTTATGGAAATTTGGCTTATATTATTAACTTTTTTTTCTCTATATTTCGTTAGGAAAAATACCATTGAGCTAAAAACAACTAAAAATCCTATTAATGATATTCGATAGAAAAGGTCATCAGACATATCAAAAAAAGCTGATCTTTTAAATTTGTTTCTCTTCAAAAAAAGAGGGTTTTATCCCTCTAAGTTTAGATCGACTGTCAATCAAGTTATTTTTACTTGTGATGAGTGTGTTTCTTAGGTATAAGTGGTCTAAGGACTTATCCTTTTCGTAAGGACTTGAGCCTAGCGGTTTCAAGGTTAACCCCGCACTCCTACACACGAGTACAAAAACCTTTTTAATTAATGCAGATTACTTCCAAGACACTTAGCTTGCTACTTAATGTAGTTTTTGTGCTTTGTGTCTTTGTCATTTGAAGACTATTCATCAAAAGAGATTAATAGTTTCAGGGTTTTCTTACTTCGAACCGAACTCAATATCGGTTAGTTTTTTAGTCTTTAAAAGTTTGAGTAAAGTTTGAGTAAAAAATTACGATTCCCTGAAATCCCAGTAATAGCTAGACGCGCTCACTTTTCATTAGCCAGTAGTTTATTTCAGTCATATCAATAATTTAGAAGAAAATTACAATGTGTGAACGGTGTGTGAACAGAATATTAAAAACGTTCAAATCTAGGTTAATTATCCATCAAATTATCTATTTAGGAAAGTGATGGTTGGTATGGAGTAATTAATTCTCTAAATATTATTGTTTTATCACTTAAATCACAAAATAAATATTTAAAATCGAAAACAGAAATGATTTTCATTTTCATATTGGTGTAAATTTTATACATTAGGTAGTATTTTTTTATGAGTCAAGTCTGTTTAATATCAGGTTCGCCAGGATGCGGTAAGACAAATTGGATACTAAATACTTTTAAGAATTATTCTGGCAATTGTGGTTACTTACGTCTTGGAGGATATTCCGAAATTAATTTAGAGCAAGCTATAAATTCAAAAATTGATTTTGCTTTTTTGAAAGATCAAATTCCTAACTTATTAGACTTATCTATTTCAAACTCAATATCAGAGAAAGATAAAGAAAACATTTTAATTATTATTGAATTTCCACAATTTTTTACACCTAAATCTCAGGGTATAAATGGAGTTGATCTGAGAATTATTAATGAACTTGAAAAATATAATCTCCAGCCAAATAGATATCTTCATTTTGGTAGAGATCCAGAATTATCAATTAAAGATACTTTAGATTTTAGAGAAATTGAATCAATAAGCCTTGATCTTCAAAAGCATATTTGGGATCCTGCAAGCTTGAATACTTTTTGGTTTGAATTAGTTAATGGTGCTTATGGGGATGTATATAGAGCAAAAGCATTAATGAACTTACCTGATGGGCGTTACATCTTGTTTAATTGGATAGTCAGTCAGCAAGGATCTCAATATCAAACATTAAACCAAGTTGCCCCTCTTAATGGAAGACCAGAAAGATGTTCTGAAATTGTTATACAAGGGAAAAATTTAAACTTCGAGTCAATAAAAGCAACGATTCATAATTGCCTTCTTAATGATGCTGTACTAGATCATCATCAAACTTCACTTAGAAATTCACAATTACAAACTGCTCGCCGTTAACTTAAAAATGAATCAAGCTGTCATCTCATGTTTACATGCAAATCTACCTGCAGTAGAGGCTGTCTTAAAAGATATTGAACTCCAAGGAATTACAAATATTACCTGTCTTGGAGATCTAGTGGGTTATGGTCCTCAACCTAATGAGGTTATTGAGTTAATAAGAGATAAAGAAATTCCTACTTGTCAGGGATGTTGGGACGAAGACGTTGTTGATGGATTAGATGCTTGCGATTGTAGTTATCCTTCTCAGCTTGCTGAAAAAAGAGGTCATTTTGCTCATCAATGGACTACAGATAAATTAACTACAGAAAATAAGGATTATCTAGCTAATCTACCCTACTCAATACGTAAAGATAAGTGTCTTTTTGTTCATGGTAGTCCTAATAGTCAACATGAATATCTTCTACCCGATATGGATGCATTCGCAGCTCTTGAGAGAGTTGAAAATGCCAGAGCAGAGATTCTTTTTTGTGGTCATACTCACCAACCTTATATTCGCGAATTAGCAGATGGTTCAATTGCTGTAAAGATCAAAAATTCTGTTCCCAAAGATACTCAAGAAAAAGAAATTCAATTGCCTATGCGAAGAATAGTAAATGCAGGTTCAGTTGGAGAGCCAAGACATGGAGGAACTAAAGCTACTTATGTTGTTCATAACGATGTCACTAATGAAGTAAAAATTAGAGAAGTGGAATATGATATTGAACTTACTTGTAAAGCAATAATAGATGCCGGTCTTCCTCCGATTTTTGCATGGCGTTTAAAAAATGGATTCGAATTTGCAGAACAAGCTGAAGATGCATCTCATGTTTGTGAAAGATGATAGAACGCTGGGCACTCGTAAGTGGTCTTAAAGGGGATCTAGATACTTATGAACTTATTCAAAAAGACTTAAAAAAAACTCCTGGTAATATAACTCTTTTTGTTTTGGGGGATATGATAGGTCCTGAAAAAAACTGTAATAGGCTTCTCCATAGGTTAATTAATCCAAAAAGTAATGATTTACAACCATGGTGCATATATGGTTGGTGGGAAGAACAAATCCTCTTGGAAAGTGGTTACCGTGGTGATCAAAGAGCTGAAGCTTTGAGAATAAATAAGGGTGAAGAAGTAGTTAAGTCTCTTACGAATGCTGTAGACAAATCATTTCTTGATTGGATAGCAGCACTTCAATTTGGATTTGTTGAACTTGATTGTGGTTTGATTCACGGAAGCTCAAAAGATGTTGGCGAAAATTTAACACTAGATACGCCGCCACTGACACTCCTTGATAGACTTACACGTCTTCAGGTAAACAGATTATTTACTGCAAGAAGTAAACAACAGTTTCACTTGGAATTGACAGAGGGGATTGTTAATTCTGAAGTAGAAGATTTAAATGGAAATCGTAAGAAAGAGCAGAAAGTTCCTCAAAAAGCTGTTATTGGTATTGGGGCAGGAAAAAATTATACTCTTTATGATGTCGGGACTGATAATACTCAATTCGTACAAGCAGGATATAAAACAGAAAAAAGAATTAAGGGATTTGGAAGGCTTTAGTTTTTAGCATCAAGTACCCACTTCTTTAGCCAAAAATTTTCTTCAGTCATATCAAGGGAATTGAAGGAATTTATCTGCTAGAATTTTGCTAGAATCAGATTTTTTTTATATGTTTATTATCCATCAAAGTCACAATTTAGGAAAGTAATGGGTGGCATGGGGGTGCATAGGACCGAGCTGCATCGTATATATGATGTGATACATTTCTGTTAAAAGTTTACGGGTACAACCTTTCAATAGCTTCTTTCTGTTCTTGCTTTTTTATGTCTTCAACATCTAAAACAGGGCACGAGTTTTGATTTAGTGATAAGAGGAAAGTGCTTTTTTTGAATAGTTTGAAAAGTGGTGTAAGTAATAAGTTTTTCATTTATTCCTAAGTTTTCATATCAGAGAAGTCGCTTGCTATTGCATGAAGCATCCCTCCTACAAATGATCTAGGGCAACCAAGTTTGTTAACTAAAACTTCTGATTGTTTTTTGATATCCTCCCATGTAGGTCTGATATCCTCATTTATTTGTTTAAGGCTAGGTTTAAATTCTTCTGAATCATTCATATTAAAAGATATTAACTTATTAAAATTCAAATGATAGTAAAGAAAATCTCATTTATTTAAATAAATATTCAATAAAAATTACAAAATAAATTCTTTAGAAATTATTCTAAGCTGATTTAAATTCAGATTATTTAAATAATTATTTGCAATCAATTTTTCCTCATTAATTTCGAGATCTTTAATCTCAGAAATAATGCTATTAGATATTAAATCAATTAAATGTTCTTTATCCATGACTTATATATAAACCCAAAACAAACATTAATTATTTAAAGTCTTCAACTCAACATACAGGTAAAAATACTCAGATAAATATAAAACTCATAGGTTTGCTAGATCACTTTAGATGATTGGTATAAGGTGCGCGCGAATTATCAGCTTCTCACAGTTGAGATTTTTATGTAACATAATATGTTTACATAAAGTAACAATTTAATGAAAAGACTTATCCCTTATATTGCCTTTGCTTGTTTAACTGGTTTCACAGCTACATCAGGGTTACCAGTTATGGCTGGAGCTTGTAGCAGTCACATGAATAAAAAAGCAGAGATCGAATGTGCTGAAAATGATACTGAGTGTCAAGCTGAAAAAGCCTCAAAGTTTGAATTAAAAGATTCTCTCAAGTCATAAAATTATGACTCAAATCAATTTATTTATGAACTCTGCTCCAAGAGATTTGATTGAGTTCGTATTCTTTGCAGCTGTTGGTTTCACTGCATGCACCTTTGGAATAATTTAGAAGTAGAATTTAAATTCTACTTCTAACCTTTTCAAGTTTTTCTTTCTTTTATCTGGAAGCTTGCTTATAAAATAATTTAATTAAACAAAAATAAAAATTTTTTTAAACTACCTTTTATAAATAAATTTTTGAATGTCTACGAATAAGCTAGATTTTGATCTAAAAAATCCATTATTTTTTAAATAAGATTTTCCTTTCTCTATATTTTCAATTCTTTTTTCATAAGAATTTTCATCTAAATCTTTTTGCATAAAAAAATAGTTGGAATCTTATTCTGAATAATACTCACAAAAAAGCGGTTACCTAATATACATAATTTAATTTCTTTTTTGAATTTCTTCTCATTCAAACTAAAGATCTAAAAAATAGTTTTTTTCTTAAATTTCTAATATTAAATATGAAAAATAAATTAAAAATTAAATTTTTAGAAAAAAGATAATTTAGGTAGGAAACACTACATCAATTACCATTCAGGAATAATTAGTTTGTAGATATAAATCTATTTCGAATAATTATGGAATTCGCTAAAAAATTCATGACCGAAAAAGCTGAAAAGCTTAACGGTAAAGCAGCAATGCTTGGAATGTTCGCTCTTATAGGGGCATACTATTTTACTGGTCAAATTGTTCCAGGTATTTTCTAAGGAAGAGCTCATTAAAACTTTTAGGGGTTGGTAATTTTCAGCCCCTTTTTTTTATTTAATGATTAAGAATCTCTAGAGATCTTGTTTTTCATATCTTCAATATTCTTGATTAATTTGTCTAACCACCCTGTATTTTCTTCCGGTTTTAGATATGTAATTTTTGGTTGATTAATTTCAAGTGTCTCGAAATCTCCACTCATAGATTCTCCTTTGTATATTTGTTTAGCTACATCTTTGTTCTAATTGATTTGACTAAAACACTACGTATCTAATGTGTGCGGTTTGAGGAACATTTAGGTACGGAAAGAGGTATGTTTTTTTAGTAATTTAAACCTATGGCTGAACTAGATTAATAATATGGTTTTTATGAATCAGTTGCATTGCTAAAACTGAAATAAACCATAAACTCTAAATTGCATTTAATAAAATGACTTACTACAGTTGCTTTGATCAAAAAGGAAATATTATTGCTCGTTGTCAGACTATAGAAGATATAAATGTTCTAAAGAAAATGGGCAGACCAATAGTGGAAATAAAAGAAATGAAAAAAGAGGAATCAGTTGTTTGTTCTTTAACTGGTAGTCCCTCCGATTACAACGAAGATTATTAAGATTATGAATCAAAGAACACTTCAATTAAATCAACATGGAAGATCAGTAGTTCTTTTGTTGGTTGTATTGAATAGCATTTATACTTTCTTTTCTACTTTTGAAAAAGCATTAACTTATCGCGAGATAGCGAGATAAAAATATTTAGGTATTTGTTGATTAACAGTCAATAAATAAAATTTAAGGCATAAAAAAAGACCTTTTTACAGGTCTTTTTTAATGGTGACGACAGAAAGGAGATCTATTTAATAATCAGATTAAGAATTTTCTTAGAAATTAGTTTTGTAAGTAAAAGTGATGACTCACTTCTTCATGCTTTACAAACGACTTTATTTTTAAGATAGTTCAGAATTAATCCCGAAAGTTTAATTTCTGATCATCTAACTTTCTTTCCAGAAAGGTTAGAGAAGTTAAATTACCTTGGTATTAAAGACCATGGATTAGTGAAGATCTAGTTGGTCAACCTTGGTCGAGTCGATCACCAGAACTGTCGTTTTATTAAAGTAATCGGTCTCAAATATTTTGCATGAATCCTTAAGATTGATTTAATAATGATTAATTAAATCTTTAATCAAAGGACTAACTCATCTCGTAGTTATCAAATTTAGTTTTTAACTTTGCTGCTGTATGTATCAGCCTAACTGCTTCTTTCCTTCCAGTAGCCTGTTGCTCAATGCGACTCTCGTGTTGTGTATCTTTGTCATTTAAAGCTATTCATCAAATAAATTCATAGTATCTGGGTCCCCTTTCTTTGATCCGAACCAATGTCTGTCTGCTCTATTCTGCTTTCTAAAATCAATTTTCTCTTAAGTCTGCATTAAATTAATTCCATAGCTTGTCTAACTTCTTCAATAGTAGGTCTGGTATAAATCTTGATTACGTCAGATATTCCAGGTATTGAGTGTCTTGTAATTTCATAAATAATGAAGGGCGTGACTCCTTCAAGAGTTAATTTTGTAATTGCGAAAGATCTTAAGTCATGAGCTCTTACACCATACTTTTTTCTGTATTCATTGGCATGATGGTGTCCCCAAGAGTCATCATTTACCTTATATCTTCTCGGCCAGATTGGATCATCTGAACCCTTTTTTAGTGGTATATCTTTTATCGCTTCATATAACTTGGTTGATATCGGAACTGTTCGTTCATCTTTTGCTGTTTTCAATCTGCGAACTTGATTCTCTCTTCTTTTGCCACCTCTGATTTTTTTATAAGTAACTACTTTTTCCCAATTGGTGAAAGTAATAGTTTTATTTTCTAAATCAATATCGCAATGTCTTAATCCGTTGGCAGCACCATTTCTGCACCCTGTAAATCGAGTGATTAGAAATGCATAATCTTTTTCTTTTCTATTAGGTGTAGTTGTTGAAGCTTTTTCGGTAGCAGAAATAAGAATACTTCTATCTGGTAATTCTCTCGGAGCTGGATCAGGTAATCGTTTCTTTAAACCTTCCCATATATTTTCTTTGATTATTTGGTTGTCTTTCCCCCAATTCCAAAAGCCACTAAGACATCCAATTATGTTTTTAACTGATGAACCTATATGACCTTTTCTTAATGCATAATCTTTAAAATTAAGTGCATCTGTTTTTGTAAGGTCTGTTAAATAGTCGGAACCTTTCCATGCAGATACCATCTTTAATCTAGATTCCCAATTCCTTATAGTTGCCTTAGAAATATTCTCAGTCATTACTCTTCGGTTAATCCATTGTTGCCAAGTTGTTTGTCCATCTAAAGCTTTCCATAAAGCAGCTTCTTCTTGAGTAGTTGGGTTCCCGGGTAAGTCGTAATCAACCTGATAAATATCTTTAAGTAATTGTTTTTCTTCTGCTGGCATTTCAGCAATAGATTTAATACCTTTATAGTTTGGATCTGATTCATACATTGCTGTAACTTCATCAACCAAACTTAATTGATTTAGCTCTACTCCAAAGTATCTTTGAATCTCAGCTTCAACTCTAGATTTATTTATTAATGCTTCTTTATGTGTGTTGCCAACCTTCTTATGGACTTCGTTTCTTCCTAATTTCTTTCTAATAGATTTTGGTACAGAGACGCCCAAATACCATCCCGATCTGCCAGCTCTTTGAAATACTCTTGACATTGGTGCCTTACCAATATACATCTGAAATCCCTTGATGCAGTTGTGTTATTAGGGACTTATTGTTTATTGGCTCTTTCAGGTCGATGCAACAAAGAACTGACGGGGATCCGGTGTTACCTATCAAAATGCTTGCTAAAACAAGCTTTTGGTGGGTATTTTATTTTTTTGGAATAACTGAACTGTTTTTATTCTCTATCAGCGTAAATAATTTATTTGCCAAAATACTTGACGATCCACTTCTAATGTATTTATATTAATAGTACATATGTATTATAAAGTAATGACTTTAGGAGGAGCTAATGTTTGGACTAATTTTTCTTACGGTTATCGTAATGAGTCCCCAAGTGGTTGGTTGCTTAGCCCAGACCGCAGCAGATTAATTTTATTTGTAAGGAATAAAAAATCTCCAAGAAATAGTATGAGGATTTTTGCTCATACATATTATGCAAATGATCTTGGTGAGCCAACGGCAATTAAATCATCCACTCAAATGTATTTGGATAATGCTTGGGATAAATGGCATGACCTTCAATTAGAAGGTTGGACTTTTGAAGAACTTGAATTACCTGAATCCTTATGACTAACTTAAATCCAATCAAAAAGAAACTATCAAAAGTAGATAGAAAGATATCTATACAAGACCCATCAAAATTATTAGCAGAATTTTTTAATGGTGTTGTCATTGAACTTGATGAAGAATATAAATATGACTCATAAAGAATTGATAGATCAAGTTTCCGAAAATTTATTTAAACAAAGTGGAAAGTTAGAAAGCAGAAAATCTTGGTTGGCAATAAGAAATTATCTTGAACAATTAGATAGCGAACAACTTAAATCTATACTTAAGGACCAGGGATGATTTAAAAACTCTATTTAGTTTTTATTTTTTTCTTAATTCTTAGAAAACCATAAGTCACAAAACCAACCAAAAACATGTCCAAGTAAATATGCCAAGCAGGAAAAATCTGGTGTATTAATTCCATTAACGTTTTATTGCCACTTGCCAATAAGGATAATCTAAATTTGATTTTTCTCTAATCAATTGTAATTTTCTAGAATTTATTTTTACTACTATTCCATCTGTTGGATATTTTCTAAAAAGCTTCCCTTCTAGCCATTGTTTTCTAAATACTTCAACTTGGCTCGTAAAGTTGCATGAAATATCTTGAGGGATCGTGAAGCCAAGCTTTGAAAGACTCTTTTTGGACTCATATTGGTTAAGTGTTGAATTAAGTATTTGAAATGCGCAGAAGCTTAGACTGTCAGAAAATCCTTCTTTAGATCTTAGAAATCCAGAAGCGATTCTTTGGGAGATATTTGGACTTTGGTTGGGTGCGTATAATTCACCTCTAACTTGAAGAACTCCTCGTAAAGGAAGATTATTGGGAACGTCTTGGACTTTAATAAGTTTACTAGTAACGTCTGCCCCTTTTCTTGAAATTACTTTCTCCAAGGTTCCCTCCCTATATTGCAAAGCAATAGCACAACCATCAATTTTTGGTTCAATTAATAATCTGGTATCTGCTAATAATCCTTTCAAAAATTCATCTATTGAATCCTTTTCTAATGAAGGTAAAACTAGTTTATTTTTATTTTTAAAGTAATCACAATTAGGGTTTGTTCTTAGTAAATTTTTTTCAAGTTGGTCGAACTGTTTATCAGATATTAAGGCATTACCATTTCTATAATTATCGTCATACCATTCAATTCGTTCTTCTAAATAAGTCTTCATTTAATTTGATGGCTTAAGTTTTTGACTAGGTATCCAACTTGGTTTATCTATGATCCATTTTTCTCTATCTTCATATTTAACAGTCCATATAAGAAATGAAGAAATTTCATTTAGAGTTTTGCCAACCAAATATCTTGTTTTTGGACTTATTGATATAAATCCAAATAATAATATTAATAAAATAAGTTTAAACATACCTTTAATCATTTAAAAACTCAGCGTAATTTTTGCGAACTTTTTAATTAATGCAATTCTTATAACCTTCAATCTTTGCTAGTTCATCAATGTTCAAGCCTGTTTCCTCAAGTAAAGTTTTTCCTATATCGTCCTTATTAAATTTAGTTAAAGCTCCTTTAGTAGAGTACTTTATACATAGGTTTTTGTATTTCGCTTCTTTGACAACAGGAGATAAATAAAAACCAAACAAGATGATAAAAGCTCCATAGGTTACAACTTTTCTATGGTTTTTCCACCATTCATAAAATTTATTGGACACGAAAAATAAATAATTAATTTCTATTTTAAATTGATTGTCAACAAATTAGTTTAGTAATTGAAGGATTGCTTAATTTATTGTTTTTTCATTAATAGATTTAACCCAAGAATAATATCTTGATTTTCTAATCCTTTGCTCTTTCGAGACTAATCTATCCGCAGATTCTAGGGGTGATTCTCCTTTCTCAACTTTTGTTGTAATAGATATACCAAAACCTTTTGCTTCAATTTTTGCAATGCCACCCTCTAAAAAAAATAAAAAAGACCAACCTTTATTCCATCCTAAATAGAAAGGATTTCTATACATTGGATTTTCCGCATATACTCTTTAATTTTATTTCCCTTTTCAAGGTGCTACTTGTATACACTATTACCAAATAAGGAGTTTACGGCAGACTATTTCTGGGAAATAATTTTAGTATTTAAATAATTTCTTGGATGAATACTTGACGTACATGAGTAGTACACTTATATTAATAGTACAAATGTATTATCTAAATGACTTCAGGAGTAGCTAATGTTCGGACTTGTTTTTATCGTGGCAACCTTATTGACCCCCCAACTGGCTGGTTGTTTAACAAAAAAAGTGGTTTATTAATTTTTTTTGAGAGTTATAAGAAATCTGCATCTAATAACTTAAAAGTATATACTCATCTTTTCTATGCAAATGAATTAGGTGAACCAGCCCAAATTAAAAATTCAAGACTTCATTCTATTGAGTGTGCTTGTGAAACATGGAATGAATTAATTTCAGGAGGTTGGCAAATTGTTACTAATAAATTCCAGTAATCATGCTCAATGTTAATCCGTCAAAATGGGAATATCTAAAAGAATCTACCCTAAAACGAAAACGAACAAAGATTTGTATTACTTGCAATCACTTTCGCTACAGCACTACAGAAACTTTTGCTACTATCTTGATCTGTCCAAAATACGAAAAACGAATACCACAGGGTGATCATTTACTTAAAGGCTGTGAGTATTGGCAAAAAAATAGGACGATATTTTCTCCTGAAGCATCTTAATTATTCTCTAATTAAACATTTCTAGGTAGAGATATTTAATTATGTAAACAAAGCATTATTTTATACAACTTAAAAAATTCTTTTTAAGTAATTTTGAATTATGGTTCAATTTTATTTTTCCATATTTTTATTAGTTGTGCTTACATTTTTTGCACTTTTATTAGATGCACCAGAATTGGCATCTTTAATTCAAACATTTTAGAAAAATAATAAATCAGCATTTTTACTGATTTACTTTCTTAATAAGTAAGGCGTAGGTTTAACTTGTTGAATAGGAGGGATCTAATGATTGACAGTCCACCAGAGGAGTTAAATTATAAAATTTAAATCTAAATAAAACTAATGCTAAATCTGGAATGAATCTTCTATTTGAGATTCATTCCTTTTTAATTTTTTCTAAAAAATGTAAATTATAAATATTAAACTTTTAAACTAAAAAATCTGTTCATATTAAAATGATTTGATGCATAAGTCTCTTCTTAAATAGTGACGAACTTTACCTGAATCCAAAACCAGTTTTTTGTTCTTCTTTTTCTTCCCATTCATTCATAATTAGTTTTAGCAAACTTTTAAGTTCTGAATCCGAAGCATCAGTGTCTTTTTGAAGATTTATACAAATGTTTTTTATTTCCTCAAAAGCATTATCAATTAATATTGTTTTTTGATCTGGATTAGCCATAAAATTTTAAAATGCTCCATTACAGTTGAACCCACTGCAGTTTATAAACTTGAAAATATTCATTATAAAGTTGTGGAATCTTTCATCATAAAAAAATGCCCAGGTTGTAAATATAGCAAAACCAGAGACAGCAAAAGCAGCATATTGAAGCCAATGTATTCCATTGCTGTCCAATCCATTTTTATCAAAATCAGAATTACTCAATTGCTTTTTTACTTATAATAAAAATTTTTTTTTTAAAAGGAGAGTTTGTTTTGAAGGAGAGATTTATTTTTTATTTAAGATCTTAATGTATTGATAGTTTAAATAAAACCAGGTATTATCCACCCAAAAAAACCGTAGTTTATTACCAAAGCTAAAAAACCAATCATAGCTAATCTCCCATTTGTTATTTCCGCATTTTTCCAAAATTTCCCTATGTAGTTTTTATTTTTTTTCGAATTTTTATCTCTCAAATAATTTGGTTCTAAAGGTTCCTGCAACCTTTTGATGGCGTATAAAGAGAATTGAATTGTAATTGCGATGATAACAACTATAAAACTAGTAAGTGCATCCATTTTTAGATTTCATATGTGATCAATTAGTAAGCCAAAGAATAAATGACATTTGTATACATCAAACATTTCCTCATTTCTGCTTTATTTACAGAGGAGACCTTAACTACAATTATTAAAGAATGTAACATATTTAAAAAAAAATTAGTATGAATTCTTACTTTTTCTTCGGATTTCACATTTTTAATTACTTTAATGTTACATTTATGTGTCAGTAACATCCTAAGACTAATCTTAATTGAATTACAGAACAAGATTTAAAGTTTTTACTTTAAAATAGATAAAATTTTAAAAATTTTTATAAGGAATATATTTTCAATGTTATTTAATTTAAATATTTTGCATAACTATAAATTATTATTTTTGTTTGATTTCCGGAAGGTAGAATTTATTGCCTAATGTGTAACCAATTGACATTAGTACGAACCCAATAAGCTGAGGTAAATGAGAATTTGCTAGAGAGATTTTTTCAATCATTTCTCAATCTATAAACTTATATAATAATAAAGAATTTTAAATAATGTAAGACTATTTTCTTTTTGATTCTTTAATCTCCCCAGATTTTTTTAGTGAATTAACAAGTCTTTCATTTTCTGTTTTTAAATTTTCTAATGCAGTTTTTGTGAATTGTTCTTTAGCCTCAAATTTTGCTGAACTTCTAACTTTTTTATTAGGGAGTTTTTTTTTCGGTTCTGACTTCATATTAAACAGCATTTAAAAAAATTTTAGAAGTTATTATTTTTGATTTAGGTATTATTTTTTACAGTTTTCTGGTTAATAATATTTGTTTACATAGACAAATTAATCTTTATCTTTTGGGAGCCTTAACCATCCACTAGTCCATTCTGATTTTAGTTTTGCCCATGAGATCCTTTTAATATCTTTTTTATTTTTGGTAGGAAAAATATCAACCCATCTATCTTCATTTTTCCCACCATATGTTTTAACTTGAAAATGCCTATTACCATTAATAGTTTTTGGTGCTGTCCAACACAAAGTAGGAGGCCATTTCATGAGAATTTTATAAAAGTTAAAAAACTAAAGGTTACTTTGCCCAGTTAAAACTAAACCATAATATGCAATCGTACCAAGGATAAGTACCATACCTAGTATTCTAATAATCATGATTTAATATTTTAAATTCAAATCATATTAGAGAAATTTTATAAATTTGAGTTGAAGATTTAATATTTTCTAATTTTTCCTTTTTTTATTTCTAACTATGGAGTGGCAAGATTCAGGATGCCACTCATTCTGAATCTTGCCAATAAAATCATAAATAAATAAATCGGGACATCCAGTTTTTTTTTGAAGTTCTGAAAGTTCTTCTTTAATTAATTTGTATACACTCGTTATTACCCCCAAATTTTCTTCTTGGGAGGGAGCCCATTTTTTATTCTCCATTAATATTTTTTAAATTATTTTCCACAATATCGTAATAGGTTATTCCTCCATAATCAGCATCTGAACAACATAAATCTCCATATAGTTCCTCTAACAAATCGTAAGCATCTGAATAATTATCAAAACTTTGAGCTGTTAATTCGTCATCATTCCCATCAATTCTAATTATTTTGTAGGTCATATTTTACTTAGATGCAAAAAGTATTTTTTGATTCATTAGATTATTTATAAATAAAAATATTATTTAGGAGTATTAGTTGGGTAAAGCTTCTGAATTTTATTTTTCTGAATTTCTATTTTTCTTCTTTCATATTTTTTTGCCATTATTTTTCTGATAAATAATTGTGGGATAAGCCAAACTAATGCAATAGCTATAGCCATGAAAGCAGGATTTCTCCAAGTTAACCTAATAATCTCTTGTATAAATTCTTGATTTAAAATTTCCATACTTTAAATTTTGATGATAAAAATATATTTGCTTTCTTTTATAAAATCTTTTAAATTTCATAAACTATCATAACCTTAAAAACTCTAATAAGGAATTTTATAAATTTTTTCTTTTTCTAGTTCGTTTTCTTTTATATTTGGATTTAGATTATTTTTTTATTTTTTAGTTTAGATATGTCGACTTATCTAATTACAGGATCAAATAGAGGTATTGGATTAGAACTATGTAAGCAAATTCATAAGAGGGGAGATAATGTAATTGCCACATGTAGGAAAGCTTCAAAAGAACTGAGAGATTTAGGAGTGAGAATTGAAGAGAATATAGAAATTTCTTCTGATGAGTCAATAACAAATTTGTGTAAAAAACTATCTGGAGTTAATTTAGATTGCTTAATTCATAATGCAGGAATTTATGAATTTAATTCTTTCGAAAACTTAGATAAAAAAAGTATTTTGCGGCAATTTGAAGTCAATGCATTGAGCCCAATATGGATGACTCAATCACTTAAACATTTTTTAAAAAGATATTCTAAAGTTGCTTTTATCACAAGTAGAATGGGATCTATTGAAGATAATACATCTGGAAGCTCTTATGGTTACAGGATGTCTAAAGTCGCTTTGTCCATGGCAGCAAAATCGCTTTCTATAGATTTATCAAGAGAAGATATTTATGTAGCTATTTTGCATCCTGGGTTAGTGAGTACAAGAATGACTGGCTTTACAAGAAATGGAATTAGTCCTGAAGAGTCAGCAAATGGCCTTTTAAAACGTATAGATTCTTTAAATAAAAATAACTCGGGTACGTTTTGGCATGCCAACGGAGAAGTTTTGCCTTGGTAAAATCTATATTTTTATTTTTAAGAGATTTATATCGTTAATTTGTTAAAAAACTTTTAAATTTTTAACGAATTTCTTTCCTTATTTAATTCTTTTAGTTATCTTAAGAAAAATATTAGTAAAGGAGGTGATTCATTGTCGTATCTACCGAAAAATACGGTTATCAAAGGGGCCGTGAATTCAGTATCTTCATCACATTCATTGGTCTCTTTTTCTTTGATTAAGAAAAAAGGTTTTATAATCAACAGGTTTATATAAACCAGTTACTTAATAATTAAAAGCTCTGCATCTCAAGAAGCTGCAGAGCTTTTTTTATTTAAATAGTCTTTCAGAATGTACTCTATCTTTTTTGGCCGAAGTAAATTAAGGCTAAAAAAGATAAAGTGCTTACCAAAGCGATTAAGTACCATCCAGTTGAGGAGTTACTAGTTACTTCAGTCATTTATTTTGATTTATCGGAGGAATTGATTATTTGAGTGAAAATCACAATTGATATCATTAAAAACACTAAAAGGATGTAAGTTACGTTCATTTATAGAAAAATGCTAATTATCAAAAAGATTATTCCTAGAACTACCGTAACAATTGCTCCATCTACTAATAAGTCTTTCCATGTATAACTATTAAGCATCCTTTTTTTATCTTTTTCACTCATAAGGTCCTTTAACCAAGTCCAATCTAAAAGCTGTGTCAATGCAACACCAAAAATTAAATGACCAAACAAAATACCAATTAAATCAATTCTAGAGATTTCTTTAGTGAGACTTGTAATAATAAAAAAGTCCACTAGCTTTTTTCTTTATTAGATAAGGCACCACCTTCTTCTTTGTACTTTTCCCAAGCTTCGCTTATTTTTGCTTTAGAGAAATTATGTTTTCCCTCAGAGATTTTATTTTTGAGGTTATTTAAACTATCAGTCAGTTCTTTTTTTGTTGGTTCATCAAAAAAGTTTGATGTTAATTTCCATAAATACCAGCTACTAGCTAGAAGAATAATTAATCCGAGTAATTGCATATTTGTTTTTTACTATCCTACAACTTTTCAAATGGTTTCGATAAATTAATTTATTTGATACCTCCAGAAATTTTTTTGACCTAAATAAAAATTAAAACTTTAACCAGTGGAAAAATATTCTATCCAGCAGCCATATAGTTAACCCCCCTTCCAGGAAAGCTAACCAATACATACCATAATCAGAAAATCCCATTTGTTCTTTTACTGTTTTAATTAATTTTTTGTGAGCTTGAATGAGATCTTTCATGAACAATCAAATTTTTTAAACTTGCTGAATTTCTTTAATTAAAAAACCCTTACCGTAGCAAGATAGACATGTTTTAGTCTCATCCAGTGAAATTCTTAGAAAACCTGCTCCATTACATCTAAAGCAATTTACTTTAGTGTTTGAATAGATTTTTGATTTAATTTTAGCAGCACGATTTAAGTAAGAAACTGTTTCTTTACGGCCGTTTGCTTTGGCAGCTTTGTTTAAAAGCTTTTTGTAGTTGACTTTAAGTTCTTGAATATTCATGTTTTATTGAAACTATGATGGGAATACAGGAAAACTGAATTTTTAAAGAATTAAAAACTTTGAATTTCTCGTCTATATTTCTAATCTGATCTCTTACGGAGATTCGGCTAATATAACTAGAATTTGTTTTATATGTTTGGTATAAAGAGTATTATTTTGTATATTTAATAGAAATTTTATATTTGGCAAATTAAATATTTTGGGTGATCAATCAAGAAATCAATATTTTGCCCTGAAAGGAATTTTTGAAAATTTTGTTGTTTAAGAATATTTTTTAGCTCTAATAAATCATCCAGCCTTTTTGAGATTTTTTACTAAAAAATCATTTTCATTAGTAAGAACTTTGAGCTTAGATTTTTCCAACTCTTTTTTGATTTGGGAATTTAGATCCTTTTTTGTCTCATTTGAATTCATAAGATTTTTTCTTAAAATTATTTAAATGACAATTGAAATCATATTGATCCCAAAAAAAAATTGTGGATGGTTTTTTCTTAAAAGAAGATAATATTTTATTTTGCACATAGAAATTCAAATTTAATCAACATATTGTGGAAAACCCTGTTGAAAAACGCTTAAAAAGTGGATAACTCTTCGGGAGCATTATCAAAACAAGCTTTTCTGGAAAAATTTTTAAGTATTAATACTTCATCAAAAAAAATAAAATATAGTTTAAAAAGTAACATAATCTCTTGTTATAACTATGGGATCATTACTTTTAATAAAAAGATAAATTTTTATACCAGAAGCTCATGTTGATAAAAAATTTAAAAAGTCTTTTCTTCATGATGTATCAAATTGAAAATTAAAGTAAAGAAAACTCAATCTAAACTTGAAATTTTTATTTTTTGTCATAGTTGATAATAAATTTTTTAATTCGGTTTTCTCTATGCAAATGTTTCTTAAACCTAAAACTAATCAAATAGGGTTAACTAAGTTAAAAATATTTAAATGACAGAAGAAAAAAAGGATTCAAAAAATTGTTCTAGAAAGAAAAACATTATGTTTGCCTATGGTTTTATACAACTGGGTTCTAGTTTCGTTTCTGCAGTTGCTTTAGCTGCAATCGCTTTTGGATTCTGTTCAGTAAAAAAAGAGTCTAAGCTTTTCAATAAATGCGTTGCCGAAATTATTGAAGATGGTGGTACCAATTCTGAGGCGGTAAGGTATTGCAATGGGGGAAATTAAAATCCCTCAAAAATCAATTAAATGGATTCAACCTGTGACTTGATTATTGACTCTTTAAAAGAGGATCCTATTGGAGAAACTGATCATTTTATATGGTTCATAACAGATATTGGCATTGTTGCCCTGTTTAAAAGAGAGGATAACTTCGAGACTTATAGTTCTAATGTCGAAATTGAGGCAAATAAAATTGCTTTGGATATAACTAAAGAAGAGAAAGAGTACCTCAATATAAAAGAGAGACAGCTATTTTTGTTTTATTCATAATCTAGGATTTTATTCTTGATTTAGTAAGATGGCTCAAGGTTAAAAGCCGGCTCCATAATATTGTTTTCGCTAATTAATTCGTAGGTTAGCTCTTTATTTAGGGCATTTATATAAGATGTATAAAGTTTTCCCCAAACAAATTCAAATTCATCTTTACTTAAATTCTTGAAAAGAATTTCTCCTTTGAAGTAAATGTGATAAGAATCATTCATCATGGAAAATTAATCTTATCCTTTTTAACGCAGTGAAATATGTATGTAGTATTAGGTGCTACTAAAAAAAAAATTATAATTGGAAGTCAAATACTTTTAGACTATCCGTGTATTCATTTTTTGTTTTTTGAATAATCCGACTGTCTCATCAAGATCCATACACGGCTGAATACTTATATCCATTAACCTTCTCCAGGGATGCCATTGCTTCCAAATTGTCTCAAGAGAATCTGCACTTACTACAGAATGTCCAATCCCATTTTGAACCATAAAAATCCAAGAATGAACCTCATAGTTTTCAGGTCTGTTTTGGGGACCACCTGATTCATACCAATTAATTAGCATTTCTGCCCCTTCTTCTTGATCCTCGCCATCAGTAAATTCGTAGGAAATCAAATACCTTTGCATATAGATTATTATTAAAATCTCTAGACTATTTTAACTCTAGATTAAGATATTGCCTCCTAATTTAATTAATGCTATGAAGTTTATAGAAGTGATTGTTTTAAATGACCGAAAGATTTGGGAAAATTAAAAAGAATATTTTGACTAATTTATCGTTTATAAATAAGACAATCTTGAAGTATTTTCGAAACCATGATCTGTTCGTATAGCTCCAGTTAACAGATAAAATTTGATACTTTTTAAAATACCTTAAATTAGTTACCATATTTTACTGTATAGATACCAATGATAAATAAAAAGGATCGAAGAGATCCAATTGATAATTTAGAGTATGAAAAAGTTCTAGAAGAAGAAATAATTAATTCGTGCGAAAGTAAATTTCAGAAAGATACTGAAGAAGATATTAAAAAGATTAAATTCTACAGACTTAAAAGAACTCCATTAGAAATATTAAATAGGTCATTTTTCTTTTTCTTTATTGGAAGTTTTCTTTTCTCTTTGTTTTTAGCTTATTCAGAAAGTAAGTTATGGTTCATACTTTATGTAATAAGTGCATTGTCATGTGTTTTCTATACTCCTAATAGAAAGGCACTTAAAGAATTAATAGCAGCTTGGCCAAATATAGAGGATCTCATTAAAGGGAGGAGTATGTGGAGAAAAGGCAAGTAAATATATTATGAAACAGTTAAGTTCATTTAAAAAATGGTTATTAAATATCCTTGTGCCATACATAGAGAGCACTAACAAGAAAAAAGAGGATAAAAAATGAGTTTAATAAAGGTTGGAATTATTGTTGAAATTTTTTTGTTTGTGGGAGTTTTTTTATGGGTTAGGAAACTTATTAGTGAAAAAGGTAGGCAACCATCTCTATCTAAAAAAACAATTAAAAATCTCAAATTTTAGAGTTTTGATCAAAAAATTAGGAATCTTTATAAAGAGATTAAATTTATGGGGAATTTATTTACTTTTTTTCTCTCACTTTGTGTATGAAATCGGTTAGAACATCAATATCTCTCTTAAAAATATGGTTTCCTCCATTCAAGGTCTTGCTCCAATAACTAATCCATTAAATAGTGTCTTAATAGAAAAGAAACTAATAAATGTTGATCAAAAGTTTATTCAACTTGTTTCTCTTGCAGAAGGGTTACCTCGAACAGAAGTTATTGAAAGTGGTAGAAATTATTGGAGAGGCGTTTGTAGAAGTTTAATTTTTAGATTTCCAGATGACCTCGAAATTTTAAAGCTTGATGTAAGAAGTTATGTAGATAGATCAAAAGGAATTATTCAGATAAGATCTGCAGCAAGATTAGGGCAATCTGATTTAGGCGTAAATCTTAGAAGAGTGGAATACTTGTTTAATCAATTAGAGAAATTTTAATTAATCTGTTTTTTATAGACTTAAGGTTCTTTTTACTAAATAGTTGTGCTTTAATTCATAAGAATATTTGAATTGCCATGGTAAAGATAATCTTAGTTGGAATAATTGTCGCGCTTGTATATTCTCAACCTGATCTCCGTCTTACAGTCGCGGATTGGTTAAAAGCAGCTTCTGATTTTCTTATTGAATCAGTACAAGTAAAACCTTGAATTATTTTTTGATGAAGTATTAAATAAGACCTGAGACAGTAATCATTTGTTTAATGCATAGAGCTACGAAAATAAATATTATTATCCTGCTTAATATGTATTTCACTTAAACAAATAAATAGTTTTAGGAACATAATAGAAAATTTTTTTGAAATTTTTGAATAGTTAACGATAATAAGGGGTATGAAGCTTAGATTATTTGAGTTTTATTTTATTAAAGATTATTTAAGGCCTTGGTTTGGTCTTATTTATTCTTTATTCTTTCTGTTTTTTTTAGGCGCAATTGGCTATCGAATAACAGAAGGATGGGAATGGAGTGATTGCTTATGGATGGTCCTGATCACAATAACCACTATTGGTTTTGGAGAAGTTCAACCTTTAAGTCCTGAAGGCAGGATCGTAACTGTTTTAGTAATCGTTGGCGGATTGATTTTTATTCAATTTACCTTTCAAAAAGCTGTTAGATTATTCGAATCAGGCTATTTTCAAAGAGTAAACGAATTACGTTTTAAAAGAATTCTTAGAAAAATGGAAAATCATGTAATTTTGTGCGGATATGGGAGGGTAGGTCAGGAAATATCGAATCAAATAAAAACACAAAATATTCCAATTATTGTCGTTGAGAGCGATGAAGATAGAAAAAAAATTGCTGAAGAAAATGGTTTAGAAGTTCTTTGTGCTGATGCAACTCTTGATGAAACTTTAAAACTCGCAGGATTAGAAAAATGCAAAAGTTTGGTTGTTACTTTGCCCAATGATGCTGCAAATTTATATGTGGTTTTAAGTGCTAAAGGGATAAGAAGTTCTATAAGAGTAATTGCAAGAGCTGGAACTGAAGAAGCTGCAAGTAAGTTGAGATTAGCTGGAGCAAGTATAGTAGTAAGTCCTTATATTGCAGCAGGGAGAGCTATGGCATCAATGGCTTTAAGACCTATCGCTATTGACTTTCTTGATCTGCTTGCAGGAAGTGAATGCGAAATTGAAGAATTTGAGTTAAGTAATGATATTAGTCTTTTTGAAACTGCAGAGAAAAGATCACTCTCTGAACTTGGGATAGGCAAAAAGAGTGGTGCAAAAATTTTGGCTATTAAAGAGAACGAAAAATTATTTACCAACCCTGGAGGTAATTTCATACTTCAGCCAGGTCAGGTATTAATAGCCTTTGGTAGTAAAGAACAACTAAATATTTTGAACGGGTTATTAGGAAATCTTGTTGTAGCAGTAGAACTATTAAAATAGACTGATCGAGATTCAGAATTAATTGCTAAATTTATTGTGGGTGGAATAAACCAAATGAAAATATTTAAATTTCTGTTCGTAATTCTTGTTATAACTCTAATAATTATTTTTCAAACCTCTTTGCAGCATAGATATCTTCTGGCATCTGATGTTAGAGATGGAGAAACAATTTTTAGAAATGTTTGTGCAGGCTGTCATGTAAGAGGTGGATCAGTTGTTCTTAAAGGATCCAAGTCATTAAGACTTTCCGACCTTGAAAAAAGAGGAATAGCAGATGTAAATTCAATAACAATAATTGCTAATAATGGGATTGGTTTTATGAAGGGTTATAAAAATAAATTAAAGGATGAAGAGGATAGGGTTCTTGCACAATGGATTATTCAAAATGCACAAAAAGGTTGGGAGTAAATGAAAAGCTTAATTTTTGCATCTTTTTTATTTCTATTAGCTGAATTTTCTTTTGCTGAGGAATTAACTAATTACACAATTACATCTGATGCTCAAATAAATACTTTAGAAGGTGATTTAGAGGCTAAGGGAAATGTGGTTATTAAAAGTAATAGTGGTAATTTTGAGGCTTATTCGAACAGGCTTTCTTTTGAGAAGGATGATAAATCCCTAAAACTTATTGGTAATGTATATGTAAAAAACTTAGAATCCGAAGGAATTTCAATTGAAGAAACATCTGGAGATGAGTTGACCATATTTACTGAAACAGGAATTTTTGAATTTAAATCTCAAAACAAAAACAGAGTAAAAACAAAAATTAAATTTTAAATAAAGAGTTGATATCTTATTGAAAATTTTAATTTCTAGCTGAGCTCTTAATACCGATATATAAATAATAATTTTTTATATCAAAATAACTTGATTTATATCTCTTTTAATTTTTAAATTACCTTTTGGCTGTATTTTATATTTAACAAACTTAGTTCTCAATACAAGGTGGGTATTTTCAAAAAAACCTTCATTTTCTCTTCTGCAATTTCATTAATACTCTCTCCATCTGCGATGGCTTCAAAAAGATTAAGTGGAGCTGGTGCATCATTTCCTTCGAAAATTTATACCAGATGGTTTTTTGACTTAGCTAAATCTGGAGGCCCTAGAGTTAATTATCAAGCAGTAGGTTCTGGATCTGGAAGAAAAGCTTTCATAGACGAAACTGTGAATTTTGGTGCATCAGATGATCCTATGAAAGATTCTGATATAGAAAAAGTTAAAAGAGGACTTGTTCAAATACCTATGGTAGGTGGCACAATTGCCTTTGGATATAACTACGATTGCGATTTAAAACTTACTCAAGAGCAAGCAGTACGAGTCGCTATGGGGATGGTTAAAAACTGGAAAGAATTAGGCTGTAAATCAGGTAAGTTAACTTGGGCACATCGTTCTGATGGATCAGGCACGACTAAAGCTTTTACGAATTCTATGGAGGCTTTCTCTAAAACTTGGAATTTGGGTACTGGTAAATCTGTTAAATGGCCTTCGGGAGTTGGCGCAAAAGGCAATTCTGGTGTTGCAGGTGTTATTCAAAATACTCCAGGTGCAATTGGTTATGTAAACCAGTCATACATTAAAGGTAATGTTAAGGCTGCTGCACTTCAAAATCTTTCTGGTGAATTCGTTAACCCCAATAATGAATCAGGCGCAATAGCTTTAAATGGAATAAAGCTTGATAATAACTTGGCCGGTAAAAATCCAAACCCAACTGCTAAAGGAGCTTATCCAATAGCAACCTTAACTTGGATACTTGCTTATGAAAAAGGTAATGGCAGGAATACTAAGGCAATTCAAGATACATTCTATAAATTACTCAGTGATGAATACCAAGATAAAGCTCCTGCCTTGGGTTTCGTTCCCTTGAAAGGAGATATCCTTGAGAAATCAAGAGCCGCCGTTCAAAAAATAGGTAGATAAATTTTTCAATACATGTCAAATTATCATGACTTTCTTATACCTTTAACCCCTCTTAAAGTCTTTTACAACATTTAGTAGTAGATTTATAGAGATATTCTTTTTTTAATGGAAGAGAAATTAACTCTTTTCAAGAATCGTAAAAGATTCGGTATCGAAAAAAATATAGATATTATCTTCAAGAATACTGCCCTAGTCTTGTCTAGTTTCGTAGCAATAATACTTTTAGGAATTATTTTAGTAGTCTTTTTTCAGTCATTTGAATCCTTTTCAAGGTATGGCTTGAAGTTTCTAGTAACCTCTGAATGGAATCCTGTAAAAGATGAATACGGAGCTTTTACTGCAATATATGGCACATTAGTAACCTCATTTTTTTCGCTATTAATAACTATCCCTCTAGGAGTTGGAACCGCAATATTTATTACCGAGGACTTTGTACCTAAAGTTGTTAGAGAAATAATAGGTTCATTTGTTGAATTATTAGCAGCTATTCCATCAGTTGTATTGGGACTTTGGGCAATATTTGTTATGGAGCCTTTTTTTAGAGCCTTTTTTGTCTTTTTACATAATTTCTTTGGTTGGATACCCTTGTTCAGTACAGAACCTACAGGCAGGAATTCTTTGTTAGCAATATTGATTTTAGTCGTAATGCTTTTGCCAATAGTGACTTCTATTGCAAGGGATTCACTTAATCAGGTTCCCAAAAAGCTAAGAAATGCGGCTTATGGAATTGGAGCAAGTAGATGGAAAACAATATTTTCGGTAATTTTGCCGGCAGCATTATCAGGAATTATGGCAGGTGTTCTATTGGCTTTAGGTAGGGCAATGGGAGAAACAATGGCTGTGACAATGATTATTGGTAATTCAAATGCATTTAGTTGGTCTCTATTATCTCCTGGATATACCATTTCCTCCATGCTCGCAAACCAGTTTGGTGAGGCTGATGGAAGTCAGGTTTCATCACTGTTTTATGCGGCTTTTGTACTTATGATCCTTTCTTTGGTAGTAAATATCTTTGCGCAGTGGCTAGTTAAGAAATTTAGTCTCAAATATTAGATAATTATGAATTCACTCTATTACCAGAAAAGATTATCAAGAAATATAGGAGATAAATTCTTTACTTCTTTATCAGTAATTTGCGCATTGATAGCAATACTCCCTTTGATTTTTCTGGTGACTTATATTCTCATCAAAGGTGGATCCCAAATCACGCCAGAACTATTTACTTTAGAACCTAATCCCCCTGGAGATGATTTAGATGCAGGTGGTATTAATCCTGCATTGATCGGAACATTAATAATAACTACCATTGCTTCAATTATTGCAATACCAGTAGGTGTTGGCGGCGGAATATATCTTGCGGAATACTCTAAAGGTGGTGCTTTTTCAAGGTTTATTAGATTCGGTGTAAATGTTTTAGCGGGAGTCCCTTCAATTATTGCCGGTGTATTTATTTATGCCTTGATTGTTTCAACAAAGATCTTATTTGGAAGTATGTACAGTGGCTTGGCAGGAGGAATGGCTCTTTCAATATTGATGCTGCCTAGTGTGATCAAAACAACTGATGAAGGTTTAAAGTTAGTTCCAAACGAATTGAGATACGCTTCTCTTGGTGTCGGAGCAAGTATGTATACAACTATATTGAAAGTTACTTTGCCCTCTGCATTTAGATCTATTGCTACTGGAGTTGTACTTGGAATCGCAAGAGCTGCAGGTGAAACTGCACCTTTGATATTTACGGCTTTATTCTCTTACTACTACATAACAGGCTTTGGGGACTTGTTTTATGAAATGGGTTCTTTGGCTGTATTGATATACAACTTTGCTCTTGAACCTTATGATGCCCAGAATAAACTTGCCTGGGCAGCTTCCTTTATTCTTGTTTTGTCGATACTATCAGTAAATATATTTTCAAGGATATTAGCTGCTTTTAATGAGAAAACTAAGAGGGTATAAATGATTAAAAATAATAAAAAGGCACAAAAGAATAATATTTTATCTCTTGAGAATGTTTCCATTAGTTATGGAAAAAATGAGGCAGTTAAAAATGTTTTTTGTAATTTCAAAAAAGGGGATATAACATCACTCATAGGACCTTCTGGATGTGGTAAATCTACCGTCCTTAGATCTTTAAATCGAATGAACGATCTAATACCTAATTGCTCATTAAAAGGTACTGTCCTATTTGATGGAACTAATATTTACGATAAAAGAATTGATCCAGTTGAAGTAAGAAGAAGAATTGGAATGGTTTTTCAACAACCTAATCCTTTCCCAAAATCTATTTATGAAAATATTGCATTTGGGGCACGAATTAATGGATTTACTGGAGATATGGATGAATTAGTAGAAAGTTCACTTAAAAAAGCTGCTTTATGGGATGAATGTAAGGATAAGTTAGATGAAAGCGGATACTCCTTATCTGGTGGACAACAACAAAGACTATGTATAGCAAGAACCATAGCTATTGAGCCTGAAATAATTCTCATGGATGAGCCATGTTCAGCTTTGGATCCAATCTCCACTTTGAAAATAGAAGAGACAATGCATGAACTTAAGAAGAATTACACAATAATAATAGTTACTCATAATATGCAGCAAGCATTAAGAGTCAGTGATATGACTGCATTTTTCAATGCGATTGCATTTGATGATGGGTTTGATGGCAAAGTGGGATATCTTGCGGAATTTAATACGACAAAGAAAATTTTTAACTCACCAAAAGAAAAAACTACTCAGGAATACATATCAGGTAAATTTGGTTAATATTTAAATTTTTACTTTTAAAAGAAAAAATTTTACTTTTAAGACACTTTAAGGGTAGACAAACAGTATAAATACCTATATAGTTATCACGAATAAGTGCTTTTATCTTTGAAAAACTACCCTTTTCTACCTTTCTTGATTTTTGCAGGGGCTCTCATAACAACTGCAACAATAGGATTGCCTGTATTTACTTCATAATTTAAAAGTATTTTTATTTAAGTTAATCTTATGGTTTCAATAATAAATAAAGAATTAATTGGAAGTCCTCATAAAAACCTAATAAAGCGAAATTTATTTGACTTTATAAAAAAAAGAGAGAATATTAATCTGTGTGGGAGTGAAAAATCTGTATTTAAACCATTTTTAAAAGTGGTTAATTTCTAATTTATTTATCATGGATAAAACTAAAGAACAGTTAGAAAAATTAAGAAAAGTAGCAGAAGCATCTCTAACAAAAACGGATGAACTTCAAAAAGTTCTTGCTCAAATCGAAGCTTTAATGTCCAGAGAAGAATCACAAACATTATCAAAGAAGAAATAATTATTAAAAAAATAATTTTTGGTTTTGTACTTTTAATTACACCTCTACAATTCCTTTGTAGTTATTAATTGGTTATGCAGAACCCGTTCCAAAGTTTTCTGTTAGGTCTCTAGGTCTTACCTTCTTTAAGTAAAAGACCTCTCTAATTTGTTTAATTTTATTATATTTTTATAACCTGTTTATTTAGTTGATTACTTTATATATTTCTTTCAAGCAGACGTTTACATCGAAAGATTCAGTATTTACAACTTCTATTCCTGTTTTTTCTGTAACTTCAACAGTAGCATTGCATTCGTCTTGTTTAAGAGCCATGTAACTTGGCTTTTTATCTTCTATGTCTAATTCAACATTTGATTCAGTATCTTCCCCATATTGCTCCATTACTAGGGTAATTGCCTCTATTTCAACGGAAAAATTATCATTTGCTTTTGCCCCAAATGGGATAACAAGAAATGGAAATAAAATTAAGGGTATTAATTTTTTCATTTCTATAAAATTAATTTATTTTTTTTATAACGTGTATTGCCTACTAAAAAAAGAATCATTACCTGTATAAATTTTTTTTGTCTATTTCTACTTGTAGGAAGTATCTTAACATAAACAAAGTAATTGATAAATAAAATAAACGAGACTTTTAAGTATAAATTGGTATATCTAAATGAAAAATTTAAGCCACTTTTATTTGATTTTTCTTAAGATTTTACTTCGATAATTTCTTCTTCAGAAACAATTGCCCATTTTTTAAATGACTTTTTGCAGGGATATCCTCCTGTTAAGTCTCCAAATGCAGGTAAATATAAAGTATTTTTATTCTTATCCAATGCGAAGCACCTAAATGATAATTTATCTCCATTGTTTTTTATATAGATTTTTGGATGATAATGTCCACAAATATTCAAGGTTTCTTTATTTTCTGAATTAACTGGCTCATGGCTAAAAGTAATATTTTTAGTTTTTCTAATATCAAATATTTTTATATTTTTAATATCACATCCTATATCGTGATTTCCTAAGACTAGTTCAACATTAGTTTTTAGTAGTTCAGGAAGATCCTCAACTTTTTTTTGTAGAGTTTTATCTATTGAATATTTGCTGTGAAATAAATCTCCCAATATAATTAAATTTTTAGGACAATATTTTTTTACTATTTTTTTTATTCTTGCAAAATTGTTTTTATCTGAATTATTAGTAAGAGGTATACCATTTTGCTGAAAATACTCAGCTTTCCCAAGATGAATATCGCATATTAACAACTCTTTTGTTTTCGGTAGAAATAACGCTCTTGAAGGAAGCATCTCTAACAATGTATCTTCCCAACGAAATTTAAAAGAACTTTTTTTCATTTAATCACTATATTTTTTTATAAGTTTTTCTACTCTTTTTTCTATTGGTTCATTGCTTAAAGTATTTTTAAGTCTTTCAACTAATAAAGGAAAAGCAAAAGGAGTTGGAGTTTTTATCTCGTTTAATAGCATTTTTAAATTTTTTAATCTTTCTAATGATCTAGATATTCTTTTATTTTCTAATTGATATTCTTTAACTTCTTGATGCGATTGTTTTATCAAAAGATGACCTTCTTCATATTTAGTAAAGACATCGTAGAAAAGACTTGAACTTATTTGAAGTTGGGAAGAAGTTTTTGTTTTGGTTGGATTATTTTGATTTACTAGTCCACTTATCTGGGCAATATTTTTAAATCTACGTTTTGTTAATTCTGAAAAATTAATTGCATTTTCTAAATCTTCCTCTAATTTTTTGTTATCCAAAAAATAATCAGCTTCTTTTTTAATTATTGAAAAATCATAATCTTCTGAGGTAGTTAAGCTGAATCCAAAATCATTAGCAGTAATACTAAATGTAGATTGTCTTAATTTTGCCAATCTCAAAGCCCATAGAAACGCAATTCCTTCATTTACAAATTTGCCATCAAGTGTAAAAACAAAAAGATTTGTTAAATCCTTGGTTTTATATATTTCTATGAGGAATTCATCTTTCTTTGGAATATTTGAAAGAACTTTTTGTTTCTTCAATATTGGGCGTAATGAATTGAGTTCAGCATTTAAGCAATCATGATTTTCTAGTTCGTTGCATATATCTATTTCTTTTCTCAAACTCTCACAAAGTAGATCAGAAATTGCCATTTGACCTCCAACCCATGCAGGAATTAGAGAACTTTTTTTTGTTGATTTTTTAACGTATATAACCATATCTCTTATTCTTACAAATTGAAGCATTTTGCCAGCAAAGTAAAATGTATCCCCGGGATTTAATTTTGAAGCAAAATTTTCCTCTAAATTACCTAAAGATTTACCTTTCATATATTTCACATTCACAAATTTGTCACTTGAAATTGTCCCAATATTGAACTTATGCATTCTTATTAAAGATTTGTCTTTTACAAAATATTTAAAGTTTTCATTATTATTTTGTGATTCTTCTTTAACTATCTTTTTATATTTTGGGTATGCTTTAAGACATTTTCCTCCATATTCTAAAAAGTCAAGACACCAATTCCAATCTTGATCTTTTATGTTTCTATAACTCCAGCAATTTTTTATTCTTTCTAACTCAATTTTCGGATCAAAGCCATTTCCACACGCCAAACTTATTAGATGTTGTAGAAGCACATCATAAGATAATTCAGGAAGTCTAATTTCCTCAGATATACCACTTTTTATTATTCTTCTCATTGCACTAATCTCTAATAACTCTAAAGAATTAGTAGGCATAAAAATTATTTTTGATTTTCCACCTGGTCTATGAGCACTTCTTCCAGCTCTTTGGATAAGTCTAGCTAAATTCTTTGCACTACCAATTTGAACTATTTGATCTACAGGTTGGAAGTCAACTCCCAAATCTAACGAGCTGGTGCAGACTACCCATTTTATTAATCCCTCTTTAACCCCTTCTTCAACTCTTTTTCTATCTTCTTTATCCAGGGAGCCGTGATGAAGTGCAATTTTGTCTTCCATCTCTGGGAGAAAAAATTTAAGACATTGATACCATCTTTCAGATTGATTTCTCGTATTGGTGAATAATAAGGTGCTTTTATTTTTATCTAGGATTTTTAATAGTGAAGAATGACTTCTAATCCCAAGATGCCCACTCCATGGAAAGGTAGTTTCCTCCTCTGGTAAAACACTCATAATTTCGATCTCTTTTTGAATATTTGTACTTATAATTTTGGGTTTAATAGCGCTCATCCCAACTATTGCTCTTGCTGCTTCTTCAATATTTCCAATAGTTGCAGACATTGCCCAAATTTGTAAATTTTTTATATTACCTCTTAGCCAACTTAAAGATAACTCGCACTGGTTTCCTCTTTTACTACCCATCAATTCATGCCATTCATCAATAATTATTGATGACAAATCCTTGAACAGATTAATAGATTCTTTATTAGAAAGTAAAAGAGATAAAGACTCTGGAGTGGTAATAAGAATATTAGGTGGTTTAGATAGTTGCTTTTTCTTTTCATATGGGTTTGTATCCCCGTTCCTAATTTCAACAGTGATTTCTTTATTAAAATGCAAAGCTGCTAATTGTATGGAATTTTTTAGATCTCTACTTAGTGCTTTTAAAGGGGTTATTAATAATATATTCACACTTTTATTATTTTTGGGATCTTCTATCTTGGATAGAGGTCCCATTAATGCAGCATAAGTTTTACCGCATCCAGTAGGAACTTGTATTATTCCACTCTCTCCATTTAAAAACGCTGCCCAAGATTCGATCTGATAGGGTAGTGGCTCCCATCCATTAGTGGAGAAAAACTGTTTAATTTTAGAAATTAAATTATTTTGCTTATTATTTTTCGTAATATTTTTCATGATATTTTTTTCATTAGTTCATAAGCATTCTCTAGGCTATCTGCATCATTAATTTTTTTATCTTTTCTCCATTTTGTTATTCTTGGAAAGCGCACTGCTATGCCTGACTTATGACGTTTAGAAATTTGTATTTTCTCAAAAGATATTTCGAATACCATTTCTGGTTTTAAAGACCTAACAGGACCAAATTTTTCTATTGTATTTTTTCTTATCCATTTATCTAGCTCTTTAATCTCAATATTCGTTAAACCAGAATATGCACTTGCAAATTTGATTAATTCTTTGTCTTTCCATAATGCAAAACTGTAATCTGTATACAGGCCAGCTCTTCTACCGCTACCGCCCTTAGCATAAATTAGAACAGCATCCAGTTGCATAGGATCAACTTTATATTTCCACCAAATACCTTTCTTTCTACCAGAGGAGTATATAGAAGTCTTTTTCTTAATTATTAATCCTTCAGTATTATTTTCTCGAGATTTTTCTTTATAAGTTAAAGCATCAGGCCAATCTTTAGGAAAGATTAGATCACATATTTTGAAAATATCAGAGATATTATTCTCAGTTTTAATTTGCCATTTTGAAAAATATTTTTCTAATACAATTCTTCTGTTTTCCAATTTAATTTCTCTTATATCTCTTCCATTAATCTCTAAAAGATCATAAGCAATAAAAATAATTGGATATTTTATTTGGATTGATCTAGAAGGAGACTTTCTATTTATTCTTTTTTGAAGTAAAGAAAAATCAAAGGCAATTTGTTCTTTAAAGTTCCAAACTAATAATTCCCCATCAAGAACAAAATCATCTTTTATATGTAACATTTTCTCTACTAATTCTGGGAAAGATTCATTTACTAATTCTTGCCCTCTTGTCCATAACGAAACATTTCCTGATCTTTTAATTAATTGCATCCTTATACCGTCGTATTTCCATTCAAATTGAAAATCATTTATTGAATGTTTGAAGATTTTATCTTCAATATTATTCGCCAGAAGAAATGGAAATGGTTTGGAATTTAACTCTTGAAGATTGATATTCTTATTAATTAAAAATTCATATGAATCAATAGAAGGCTCAAAATTCCCCATCAACCTATGGGAAATAATCTCTTCATCAATATTAATTAGTTTTGATATTGATTTTGTTATTAATCCGATAGAGACTCCAACTCTAAAAGTTCCTGTAAGAATTTTATTGAAAATTAGATGGTTATCTTCAGGTAATGTTTCCCACATATTTTTAATTTTAAAATTTTTCTCCTCCTCATTAAGTTTTGATAAATCAGGTATTGTTTTGCTTAGTAATTCATTGAGACTTATATTTGATAATTCCTTTTTTCTGGAAGTACTTTTATTTTTAAGTAATAACGTTATTACCTCAGCGGAATCACCAACTTTTAAATAGCATGTATCGATTAACCATTCAGGATATTCATATATTTGAGAAAAAAGATTTTTTAAATATCTTCCACTAATAAATCTCTTATTACTTTTTCCAGTCAATAAATATATTGTCCAGGAATTATCTATTGGATCATTAGATAAAAAATAATTCTTTAAAACTTCAATTTTATTATTCGTACTGTTACTTGAATCTAAATCTACAAATAATTCTGAAAAATTTTTTAAGCTCATATTTATTTGCCGAAGAAAAGAACATTTATTGATTCCTTCTCAACTAAAAATTTACTTAAAGCTTCACTATCTCCATGATGAAAAAATACATTTTTTGCTTCAGACTTGTTTACTACTTCCAGAATTCCATCCCAATCTGCATGATCTGAGATAGCAAATCCTTTATCATATCCTGATCTTTTTCTTAGAGCTCTTATTGACATCCAACCACTCGCAAAAGCCGTTTGAATATTTTTGAAATTTTTCAGATAAGAACCCTTACTTAAAGATGGAGGTAATAATATTAGATTTCCTTTAAGTTCATCAATCTTTCTTTTATTTTCTATTTTTATAGTATCTTTAATATCAATTCCAAGTTCCTTATAACAATTGTTCATTTTATAAATACTGCCATGGGAATAAATATTGCCTTTAAAATTTGTTTGACTAATCTCGTTTAATAATCTTTGTGCTTTCCCAAGAGAATAGCAGAAAAGTAAAGAAGTTTTTTCTGGCGAATTATTTATCCATTTTGAAATATTATTTGCTATTTTTTTTGTTTCATCCCACTTAAATATTGGTAAACCAAACGTACATTCACTTATTAAATAATCAGTTTTTACTATTTCAAATTGTTGGCAAGTCTCATCTTTTTGAAGCTTAAAATCACCTGAAATAAGCCATTTCTCTTCAGCAAAAATAAACCTTATTTGACTAGATCCAAGTATATGGCCAGAAGGATGAAAAGAAATATTGATGCCATTTATCTTAAATTTTTCTCCATATTCAAAAGTCTTTATTTTGATATTGTCTCCAACTCTTTCTTTAAGAAGTATCGCAGTCTCGATAGTAGAAATGTATTCTTCACAGCCAAATGTAAAGTGATCAAAATGAGCATGTGTTATTAATGCCTTTTTTACTGGCTTGCTGGGATCAATCCATATATCAGCAAGTTCACAATAAAGATTTCCATCTTTATATCTAATTAAATATTGTTGTTTAGTGCTCAAAACTTCATCTCTTACAATGAAGTTAATCTAGCTAATTATGCCCATGCTTGTTTTGATAAAGCTATGGCTGAAATTGTTAGTAAAGCAATAACTACAAATTTGTTACTCCAATTAATCATGAATGAACTAATTTTGTTAAAAGAAACTCTATTAGATGGGACAATCTTTTTTTGATTCAGAATGTGATGATTTTCATTATTTTCTAAGTTTAAATTTTTAATCTCATTTATTAATTTAGATTCGCAAGTTGAAAGTTGTTCTACTTGATTTAATAAATCAATATCTTCTGGTCTTAATAAAGAATTTAATTCTTTAATTTGTCTTTCGTTTTTCACAAGAAATTCATTAACTATCTCATCTGTTCCTAAACCCTTCTTTATATTTGAAAGAATATAATCTCTTTCCCAGGATTTTTCAAGAGAATTTAAAATTTTGTTTATGCTCATTTTAAGTATTTTTACTTATGATAAATTATTATTTTTTTCTTCTGTGGCTTATTCCATTAAGTAATTAAAAAAATTATTTTTATTTAAGATTTTCGAATAAGTCTGTTTGCAAAATATTTTATCTTTACCTTTTCTACAATTTTTTTAGAACTGCTTTTGGTTTTAGCTTTTTTTAAATTGATCACTTCATCTGATGCATTTTTGCCCGTTTCAAAATAACTTTTAATTTTTTCTAATTCTTCTTCATTCAATCTTTTTGTCGCTCCTTTTGCATTGATTCCAAGTTTCTTGCAGGCTAATAATATTCTATTACTTTCAATATTTAGATCTTTGGCAATAGTGAAAATTGGGGTGTTGATAGACATTATTTTCTTTAACTTTAGACTTTATTATTTATAGTATATTTATAAGTTAATAATTTACTTTATTTTAACTATTATTAATTTCAATGATTTTTTTTTAGTTAGGCTACTTCATCTTCAAAATTATTTAAATCATTAAACTTTTTTTTCATAGTTGGGTTATTTCTAGTTAATTTCTTTACTGTTAAATCTTGAGATTTGCTGTCTGCGGACAAAAGATGTTTTTTTGAGATAATTAAAGCCTCTTTAGTTTTTTGTAAATGAGTTATTGATTTATCAATTTCTGATATTGCATCATTAAATCTGTCTTGGGCCAGAGAAACATTTTTACCAACAGCATTCTTAAATTGCTCAAGAGTACTTTCAAAATTAGTTATGTCGTAATTCTCGCGTTTCATTAAATCAATTTGTGATTTGTATTTTAAGGTTTCCATAGATGCATTTCTTAAAAGAGAAATAATCGGCAAGAAAAATTGCGGTCTTATGACATACATCTTTGGAAATCTATGAGAAACATCTACTATTCCTGCATTATATAATTCACTATCAGGTTCTAACAGAGAAACGAGTACTGCGTACTCGCAAGATTTTTGCCTTCTATCTTTATCTAATTCTTTCAAAAAATCTTCGTTTTTTCTTTTATTAGTTCCATTTAGACTTTCATTCTTCATCTCAAACATTATTGATACGACTTCTATTTTATTTTCATCAAATTCTCTAAATATATAGTCCCCTTTACTTCCAGAAGTTGCATCATTATCCTTTTCAAAATATGAGTTTTTAAAAGCGGAGGCACGATTCAGATTAAATTGGGTTTCGCAATGGATTTCTAAGGTTTCTCCTACCATTTTTGTAGATAATCTAGATTTCATTTCTCTTAACTCCTGAATAGTCAGGTCCCTTTCACTGATTTTGCTTTTAAACTTTTCTTCTATTAATTTTTCATTAATTGAATTTTCAAGCCTCATTTTTTCAATGGAATTTGTTAGTAATGAGTTCTCTTTTTCTAAATTAGTAACAGCTTCACTGACTTTGGTTTTTAAAGATAATTCTGAAATTAAAGACTGGTTTTTGATTTCATCCTTTAACTTGATTAATTCATTATTCAGTGAATTAATTTTATTTGTAGCTTGATTTTTTAAATCATTAAGAGCATTTGTTTTCTTTTCTTCAGCTATTTTTAATTTGGATTCCAGAGTTTGGATCTCAGACTCTTTAATGCGATTTTGCTCAATTAACTGTATTTTTAACTCACGTTTTAAAATTTCCAACGCTTTTTTATTATCTTCTTCAGCTAAAATAAGTCTTTCTTTTATTTGTTTATTAAATTCTTCGTCTTTTATTTGAAGAAGAATTTCTTCAAAGCTGCTGGGGTCAATTCGGAAAGTTTTACCGCACGAAGGACATTTAATATCTTTCATTTTTAATTATAAGATTAATATTTGAAAGAATTTAATATTCGAATTATGTAAAAAGAATATTATTCTTGACTAAGAATAAACAATGATCCAATGTTATGCATTAAAAAATAGAATAATTACTCAACAAAAGTCATATTAATCCTGATTCCTTAAGAATATTTATTTTATTTGCTAATTCAATATCTGCGGAAGATATTGAGCGGTCTAATGTTTTGTGAGATGAAACTGTGTAACCACTATCATCAACAAATTCGTCTTCAGCATCTTTTAAGTGGACATTCTCATTTTTGAGATCTTTAAAATTATCCGACTTGTATATATTTGACTTGCTTATATTACTATATCCAAAATTCGCAATACCTCTGGCACCTAATGCTTCCTCAACTAATATTCCAACTACCTTAGATCTACTTATAGATTCGCTCTTGGATATTTCATCAATAATTTCAAGTACTCTTTTTCTAGGAAGATATCCTATTCTCTTAACTTTGTTTTCCATGAGTCTTTACATATGTCAATATTGTAACACTTCTGTCAATTTTAACCAGATTTTGATTGTTAGCACTTACTTATAAATTAAAATAATAAGATTAAAGTATAATTTAAAAGAATATTCATACAAAGTTATTTCTCAAATAGTCATGAGGAAAGTTTTTATATGAATATTCAAATTACTCTTTCAGATAAAGTCAGATTTCTGAAATTTTCTTAATTTAAATTCCGAATATTATGAAAGATAAAATATATGATAATGCTGATAGCTTTGCGATGTCATTTGATGAGGAATGGGAAAATATTGATTGCGATGACATACGATTAAAGATAGATAAGGTATTTGAACTTTTATCAGACCATCCTTTTTTAATATCGAATCAAGAAAATGCTAGAAAAATGGCAGAATTTAGGATATTTTCATTAAAAAAATTTCAATAATTATTTTGAATTTTATTAAAATTGACTTTTTAAAAATATTCTTAATTACTAAAGATTTAAATTGTTGGCGAATTAAAAAACCCCTTACTGTATAAAAATATTATTATGCCAATAATTGGACCTATCCCAAATACAAACAGTACTAATTTCGCAGAATTTTTTGTTTGACCTAATTTTTGATCTTTTAAATTTGAATTAGTTTGATTTTTTTTTGATTTTTTCTTTTTCATGAGGGATATATTACTACATTGCGACTTTAAAAGATTGTTATACGTTATTGGGTTTGAAATGATTTTTCAACTTAACAAAATTGATATGGGAATCAAAAAAGATCGTATTGTATAATGTAAAGAATATAAAGGAAATATGAGTGCAGCTAAGAGAGAAGAAGTTTGTTCTCACCTTAGATATATAAGGTTAGAACTTAGAGAGATGCATCAATTGCTCATCAAAGAAGATTTGTTGCCAGATCTTAATGAAGCAAAGGAAGTACTCGCACAACTTGATGCTTTATTGGATTTATTGTCAGAAAAAAGAGTAACGAAGATAAAAAGCCAATTTTGAAAACTTTAGGTTAATTTGAATATGTTAAAGATAATTTGTAGCTGATTCTATTTTTTTTCTATTATCATGCATCTGTTCTAATTTATTGTAAATTTCTTTAATTTGGATTTGTATTAGATCGGTTGAATGTATATTACTTAAAGCATCTAATGTTGATAGAAGGCTCTCTTTTGCTTCAATTAAATGTCTACATTCTTTACTGCCTGCTTCGTAGGACATAGGAATTTTTATTTGGAAAATTATTATCTCAAATATATTAAAAATTCTTCCGTATTGCTTGATACTCTTATTAAATCAACGCTTATTATTGTAAATTTCAATACAGAATAAGAAATTATTTTTACTAAGATTTAATAAAAACAAATGCAAGAAAACTCCAATGATTATAAATTCTGTATTAAGTTGGCTTTAGATAATGCAAAAAAAAGAATTAATTTACTAGATAATTCTGATAAAAAGTGCGTCCTAGAAGAATATAAGGAATGGATTAATGATGGTTTAAATAAGCATACAGTTTTACTACTAAGAGATGATCCAATCATCTAAGAATGATTATAAAATATTTTCTAATTCTTTGTACTAGAAGTAACTCTTAATAAAAAATAAAGACTTACGATAAAAATTATTGACAGGATAACAGTTAATGAAGAAAAACTATCCATATCTTAATTAAAAAATTTATCTAACTATAGCAGTTTACTTAAATAAGTCCTTCATTCAGTTTTCTTTAAAAAGTGAAAGAATAAATTTATTCAAACTTTCTTTTTCTAAAAATATTTTTTTATTCTTATAGGTTTTTAATTTCTTAAAAATTAAATCAACTAAGTGTTCTGATTTTTGAGTCATATATTAGATTTATTTCTCCAATAAATAAATTTTCTCTTCACCTATTTTATCTGGCTTTGTTATTTTACATCCTTTATCTTTTTCCATATTGCAATCTTTTGTGGCAGGAACGGATTTCCATGTGCAAATTTTTTCTTGAGAATCTTCTTTTAAAATATTCCATCCATCATTTAAGTATTTGGAAATACCATCCTCTCCACAAGAAAACTTTATTTCCATTCTTTTCTTTTCTGTATTCGCATTCTCATCAATATTTTTTTCCAAATTATTTTTGGGATACTCCTTAATAGTTGATGTCCTACAAGAAATTAAAAAAATTGAAATTAGGATTAACAGAGGAAATTGTTTTATAATTTTCATTTTTTTAAACTTTGATGATTCTAAATGATTAAAATTATAGTTTATTTCGATTCTATTAATTTTAATAGTTTATCCATTTTATTCATCAAGTCTTTTACATCACTTGGCTTCGGTAATATTAATTCTTCCGTAACTTCTAAATGCATTTTCTTTAAGTTTTGTCTCAAATCTTTTAAGTGCATTTTTATGTTATCTTTCTTTTGTTTTATATCAGTCATAGGAATAAAATTTAAACTTTATTAAACTTAAAGTCACTATCATAATATTGGGATGCTTATTTATAAAGAATAATTCAAAATTTAATTTTTTAAATTTTCTATTTCATAGATTTCTTCGCCACCATAACAAAAATTTGTAGATATCATTTTTATTTCCTTATTATTAATTCCGATTATATTTTTATTTTTAATAATATAATTTTTAGCAATCCTTTCACAATCTAATTTGTTTTTTGCATGTTTAATAACTGGATAAAAATATGCCAATGTAGTAATAACAAACAAAAATATTATTATTGATTTTTTTTCATTTTTAATAAATTCTTTAGATGTTTTTTTTGCTTTTAATATTTTTATAAGTAATTTATCTGGTAATCCTATTTGAATAAATAATAACTCTACCCACCATGGAAGATCTTTATCTTTGTTTTTCTTAAAATTTGCGGATGAATTCATTTTTTTTTCTTCATGGTTTTGGTTTCTAAGCTCTTTAGGATTAGTTGTTTCTTTTTTACTCATATCATCGAATGATTTATTAGGAATGTAGAGGTTTTATTTTGATTTGGAAACTATATTTTTATTTTATAAGTTTTAATTTAATTTATCTATGAATTTGAGTATTGTTAATCTGAATTTAGAAATTTTAAATGGCAAAAAAAAGAAGAAAGTTAAATAAAGATTTTGAGAAAAAAATATATTCATCAAAAAAAAATGTCGAATTAGTGCTGGCAAAAATCTATGATATCGATGATGAAGACATACAAAAAGAATATATGAGCGCCTTTAATAAAGTAGTTTACTTATATGATGAATTAAAAGAAGATTACGATCGACAAGGATTTTCTGATAATTCTGAAGAACTTCTCAAAAGCTATAGAAATGCTTTTAATCTTTTCGAATCAGAATTTGAAATTTGAATTCAATTTCTAATTACCGTTTGTAGGGTTTTACAGGTATTTCAATTAGCTTTCCTTTTTGGAGATCAGATCTTTTCGCTTGTAAATTTTTGATACATAAAAATACCCTTTTCTCCTTTGCGCAAAATCTTTTTATTTGGTCGTCAGTAAGTGAGAATGATTTATTATTGAATGAAAAAAAGGCCAATAAAAACATAGATAAATTTAATATCACTTTCATTTTTTCTCTCCTGAATATTGCCTAATACATTTTAATTTAATTACTTTCTATTATAAATATCTATAATTTGTTTTAATTCATCTTTATTTAAGTCTGTTGAAATAAAAACTTCCTGGGCTGTTTTACCCTTTCTTGCTATTGCTTTATATCCGTTTATAGTTTTCACTGACAATCTAATTATCAATTTAGACGATCTTCCTCTGGCTCTCGAAATAGCAGCCGGAGTTATTGTTTTGATATTAATGTCCAGGGCTAACTTTTGGAGTATTGGAATTAGACCTTCTATATTTGTACTATGATTTAGAACTAATCTACCCAATTTGATTTTATCTTTATTCTATTGAGAAAATTTTGTTTCTGAGAAATTAACTTTAGCTTTAAAATGATTAAAAATTTTGAAGTTCTGTTATATTTAAATTAGCTTTTTAAATTTAATGATCTTTCAAATAGGTTGGGCTGCATTAGCTGCAATTTTTACTTTTTCAATTGCCATGGTTGTTTGGGGAAGAAATGGTGATGGTTCCATTGATATATGATTTCATTTTTAACTTATGAAGTCTATTTAAATAAATTTCTTATCCTTACATCGTTCCTTTTACTTATATTCATAACATTCGCTGTAATTTATATATCCTATGTCTCTTGGAAAGATAAAAGAAGGTTAAAAAAATAAGTTTTTTATTTTTGTTCTTTTTTCTTATCTTTAGTTCTTAGCTCTTCAATTAATTCTTTTGCTTGTTGCATTTTTGATATACTGCTTTTATAAATTCCAATATCTTTTTCTGCTTTATTAGCAGATAAATTTAATTTTTCAAAAATATCAGAAATTATCTTATTTGTCTCTGATTCATCTTTCCCTTTAAGATCTTGGGCGTTTGAAATTAATATGTATATCGCTAAGTTCAATATCCTTGAAGGATAAAGTTTAGAATTACTTTTTTCTATTAATAATTTCAAAATATCTTTATATGTTTTATCCTTGAATTCCTTTTGAGTTTTTTGAGATATTTCATTAATATCCTTTGCTTCAAAATTTGTAGAACTGCATAAAGATTCAAAAAGAAGATTCAAATGTTTTTCAGGTTGATATCCTTTCATTAATTCATTGAATGTTTCGGTGAGACCAACACAAAAGAGATAATCTTGCGTAAATTCATTTTGATGGTTTAGAAGATTTAGTTCGACAAGCATTTCATCAACTATTTTTTTATATAAACCTGGAATAACGTAAGGGAATTTTTCATGAAATAACTTTTTGCTATCTGAAACAGTCAATTTTTCTTTCAATTTTTTATATGTAAACCTTAATAAGGTTAGCGTATGTTGACTCAATATCGTTAATATCTAATAAACAGATAAATATTATTATGATCCCTTTAGTATTAGAAGAATCTGGTGGAAGTGAAAGAGTCTTTGATATTTATTCAAGATTATTAAGAGAGAGAATAATCTTTTTGGGAGAACAAGTTACTAGCGAGACTGCCAATAGAATTGTCGCTCAATTATTATTCCTTGAAGCAGAGGATCCAGATAAGGATATTTATATGTACATAAATTCACCTGGCGGATCTGTTTATGATGGATTGGGTATCTTTGACACAATGCAACATGTTAAGCCTGACATTCATACAGTATGCGTAGGTTTGGCAGCTAGTATGGGTGCATTTTTGCTCGCGGCAGGTACTAAAGGTAAAAGAAGCAGTCTTAGACATTCAAGAATAATGATTCATCAACCACTCGGAGGCGCTAGAGGACAAGCTAGTGACATAAGAATTCAAGCTGATGAAATTTTGTTCTTAAAAGAGCGTCTTAACACTGAATTGTCTGAAAGAACTGGCAAGGATTACGAAACTATAAAAGAAGATACTGACAGAGATTTTTATATGTCTCCAAACGAAGCAGTTGAATACGGATTAATTGATCTCGTATTAGATAAGAAACCAATAAAAGTCTAACTTAATAATTGAGGAGTTCTATCTTTTTGCGGAATTGTAGTGAATTGCGAAAGAATACTTACAAATTCTTCACCGTCTAGTGTTTCTTTTTCTATTAATAGATCTACAATTTTATCCATAGCCTCTCTATTTTTGCTGACTATATCATATGTTTCTTTATAACATGCCTTAACCATTACTCTTACACTTTCATCAATTTGTTTAGAGATTGAATCAGAAACTTCGCTTCTTGTCATTAAATCTCTACCAACAAATACTTCTTGATTTCCACTTTCTAAAGCAATCGGACCTAAATTACTCATTCCAAATCTAGTAACCATTTGGCGAGCCATAGAAGCAACTTGTTGGAAATCACCTCCAGCCCCTGTTGTAATCTCACCTTCCCCAAAAACAACATCTTCAGCTGCCCTTCCTCCTAAAGCGCCCATAATTCTTGCTTTAAGTTGAGCTCTGCTTACTAGGGTTTGTTCATCGTCAGGAGTGAACCAAGTTAAACCTTTAGCTTGACCTCTTGGGATAACAGTAACTTTTTGAACAGGATCGTGAGCTTTTACTAGTGAACCTATTAAAGCATGACCAACTTCATGGTAAGCAATTAATCTTTTACTTCTTCCATCTGTTAATGGAGAACCTTCCATCCCTGCGACGATTCTATCCACAGAGTCGTCAATTTCTGAAATACTTATAGAGTCTTTTCTCCTCCTGGCAGTTAATATAGCAGCTTCATTTAATAAATTTGCTAAATCTGCTCCAGTAAAACCTGGTGTTCTTCTCGCAATGCTTTCAAGCGTTAAATCCTCTTGAAGTTTCTTATTCCTTGCATGAACTTCCAATATCGATAGTCTGCCCTTGATATCAGGTGCATCCACAGTTACCTGTCTATCAAATCTGCCTGGTCTCATTAGCGCTGAGTCTAAAACATCGGGCCTGTTTGTGGCTGCAATTATTATTATGCCACTATTACCTTCGAAACCATCCATTTCAGTGAGTAATTGATTGAGAGTTTGTTCTCTCTCATCATTACCTCCACCAATACCTGCACCTCTTTGCCTTCCAACTGCATCAATTTCATCAATAAAAATTAAACAGGGACTATTCTCTTTAGCTCTTTTGAAAAGGTCTCTAACTCTACTAGCCCCAACCCCAACAAACATTTCAACAAATTCAGAACCTGATAATGAGAAGAATGGTACACCAGCTTCACCTGCAATTGCTTTAGCTAAAAGGGTTTTACCAGTACCAGGAGGACCTACTAATAGAACACCTTTGGGAATTCTTGCTCCTACAGAAGTAAATTTTTCTGGTTTTTTCAGAAAAGTTACAACTTCTTGCAAATCCTGTTTAGCCTCATTAACGCCCGCAACATCATCGAATACAACTCCTGTTTCAGCTTCCATTGCAAATCTTGCTTTAGTTTTCCCAAACTGCATTGCTTGGCCAGGACCTCCAGGCATACCATTTGACCTCCTCGCTAACAAAATTAAACCTCCAATTAAAATAGCCGGGAAGAGTAAATTACCTAAAATCCCTAATGCAGGAGGAGCTGTTTTTATTGGATGAACATCAAAACTAATTCCCTCATTTTTTAAAATATTTATAAGTTCTGGTGTTAAGCCTGGAAGATCTACACGCAACCTTTGAACTTTATTATCTAAATCCGAATCTATTGTCTCTATAACTGCATTTCTGCCTCCCTCAAAAATATCAACAGATGTAACCCTTCCCGAATTAATGTAATCTAAAAATCTGCCGTAACTAACTCTTGCTACCGCTGAATTTCTTGGTGCAACAGTAGTACCATTAGATTTAAGCGAATCAACGTTACTTGAAGATAAAAATTGGTAGGAAAGTGCTATTACTAAAAGTATAGGTAAAGCCCATAAAATTAATGTTTTTAATTTCTGATTCATTAATTTGTAGAAAGTCAATTCTAGGATTCTAGACTGAATCAGTGCATTTCGTTGATATTTCCTCTAACTTTATGCTTATACTACTCTTTAATGTATCTAATTCATAAATGAAATTTGAGATCAACGATAAGGTTAAGTTGATTGCCCCAGTCTCTTACTTGAAGACTTCAGATAATATGCCGATGTTAAGACCACCTGATCTAGTGGCAATTGATGAAATTGGGGAAATCCTTTCAATTAAATCTCCAGATACTGTTGAAGTAAAGTTTAGGAGGGGTTCGTTTTTAATAGATATTGATAAGATTGAGAAAAACTAATCTAAAAGTTTTTCTTCCACCTATTAGAAATTTCTAAACATATATTTTTATTTCCAGAAATAGTCAGAAAAGGTTTTGAAAAATACTTATTAGTTAATTTCAAAATATCTAATGAAGAAATTTCCTTTATTTTTGAATTTAAATCGTTCTCAGAAATTGGTGAAATACCATAACTAACTAACTGTATCTTTCTCTGTAAAATTTCATCTAGTGATTGATTTCCTAATAAAAAAGAACCTTTTAGTTTTTCTTTTGCTAAAAATATTTCAGCATCAGTCAACGGATTGAAAAGTAAATTTTTCCATAGTGTTGATAAAAGTTCAAAAGCAAAAAGTGCTTGATCATTAGATACCGATAAATAAATTAAAAATGGGGCATTTCCACTCCTGATAGGATAATAAACACCTAAATCGTAAGTGATACCATGTTTTTCTCTAAAAAGTTTAAATAAAGCAGCGCTCATTCCATAAGATAAATAAGACTCCAAAACCTTAAGAGGAAAATATTCAATACTTCTTCGCGAGCAAGTTTGGTCCCCCATCATAATTATTGTTTGATTTGAATCATTATTAATGTAATCAAATCTATTCATAGTATTTAAATTATCCTTTAAAGGATCTGATTTTTCTTTTAAGATTTTTTTTTCAAGTGTTCCAAAATTTTCTCCATTTATTTCGGGATTATTTGAAATTAAATACTTTTCTCTGTTTTTTAAATTTTTAAATTCAAGCAAAACATCTTCATAGGTAATCTTTGAGACATCATTAGCATTTCCTATTGTGTTAAAAGCATAAGGATGATTTGAGTAAACAATTTTTCTCCATTTTTCAAAACAGTTATTGAATGGATTCTCTTTATCTTTTTTAATGTGATCAATAGAAGATTTTTTTACTTTTTTAAATTCAGTTTCCGAGAGGATTGGCTTATTGATTATTAATTCTAATAAAGGTAATAATTTGCTGAAATGTTCATTTAGGGATTTAATATTTATTGAAATACCATCTTCAAATATTTCTTGATTTAATTCTGCTCCATAGGACTCTATATATTCAGAGAGAGTGAAATTGTTAAAACCTTCACATCCTCTGGTAAGTAATGAACAAAGGATCTTGTTTATCCCTTTTTTTCCAGTACTATCCATATCACTCCCCCCTTTGATCCAAATTGAAGCAGTTGAAAAATTTCTTTTTTTATTATTTAAAAAATATCTTTTTAACATTTACCAGGGGATGCAACTAATGTAAATTTTTCTCCACGGATATATTCTGTGATCTCTTTGAAGTTATCCAAGTCACTCCAATATTTTAAATGACTCTCTAAATTATTTATTGAAGATTTTCTCCCCCAAAGAAGTTCATTTCCAAAGAAAGAAGAGAGTTGTGTAGATGTCTCTAAATTAAAAATATAATTACTTTTCACAATATTTATTGCTTTTTTTATTTCATCTAAAGCCAAAGCTTCACAATTTGAGATCTCATCTATTGTTTTATTAATTTGCTTTTCTACTAAATCAATATCTTTGGACTCACAACTTGCTTCCATTATAAATAATCCTCCTAATTCTCCGGCATTTAGATCTACATATACCGATTCAACAAGATTATTATCTTCTTTTAAAGTTTTAACTAATCTGCTGTTTCTTCCAACAGAGAGTATTGATGCTAATATTTCTAGTCCAATAATTTTTTTTTGATCATTTAGGTTTGGGATAAACCAAGCCATAAATATCCTTGAAAACTCTAAATTATCAAACTTAACTGATTCTCTACCATTCCTAATTTTTAAAAAAGGTTTATTTTTTAGATTTATTAAATTTGGACTTTCTTTTATGCCAGATAGATCACTTTTTTCAAAAATTTTATAAATTTCTTCAGAGAGATTCCCAGCAATTGCAATACAAATTTTTTCGGTAGTGTAATGTTTGCTATGAAATTTCACAAGGTCATTTATCTTTAAGTTTTTAATACTATGTTCAGTTCCCAAGATCGAATTAGCATAATTGGGACTTAACCAAACCCTTTTCAAAAAATAATTATATAGTCTCTCTTCAGGCTGATCATTTTGTTGTTTTATTTCATCAATAACTACCCCCTTTTCTTTTATAAATTCATCAGGATTAAAATCTGGAGCAACAACAATATTTGTCAAAAGAGCAAGTGATTCTTTAAAGTTATTGGGTGGCACTAAGACATGGTAATGTACATCATCATAACCAGTTGAAGCGTTACTTACTCCGCCTAGTGATTCAATTTTATGGTCAAATTCACCTGGCATTATTTTGTTAGATCCTTTAAAAATCATATGTTCTAGAAAATGAGCAGTGCCATTTTTATCAACATCCTCAAATGAAGAACCTGCTTTGCACCAAATATCAATGCTTATGAGCGGCAATTCTTTATTGTCCACAAACACACATCTAGTTTTGCTTGAATGGGTGTAGTAGTTAACATCTCCTACTTTCATTTCAGTTCTCTCTTTAAATTCTATTTTGATCCTTTTTAGCCTTGTTGTCTGAATCTTTAACTAAAACAAAATTAACTGACCCTCTTATTTTGGATTTGTTACAAAATATTAGAGGGCATAGATCCATGCTTGAGGACCTTAAGAGTATAAAAATTGATCCAAAACTAACTAACATAATATCTAAGGAAATTGGCAAAGAACTTTATATTGAGAATGAATTTCATAAAGCAAAAGGTTTTAGAAAGTTACATATTGAAGTAGCAGAATTTTCAAAGAATCTTAAAATATTACACTGCGTTTTTTTCCCTGATCCAAAGTTTGATATCCCAATTTTTGGGATGGATTTGGTAAAAATAAATGATATTGTTTCTGCTGCCATTGTTGATTTATCCCCGGCATCACAAAACCAAGGTTTGAAATACGAAAAATTACTTTCTGAAGTTGATAAAAGTTCTTTTACCTCTTTAAGAGAGATTCCTAAATGGGGGGGCATTTTTTCTAATAATGTATTTTTTGCTTCCTTAAAAAGTAAATCTGAAAAAAATGATTTTTGTAGAGTTGTAGATCAATACCTCACTATTTTAATCAAATTAAGTAAGAGAGCTAAAACGGAAGTTAATGAGGAAATTATCCAAGAGAGAATAGATTTTCAAAAAAATTATTGTGTTCAACAAATGAAAAATGAGAAAACTAGCATGGTTCTTTTAAAATATTTTGATGAAAAATGGGTCAATAACTACATAAAAACAGTACTCTTCGATTTTTAATGAAATTAAAAATATTAAAAAATTTGTTTTATTTTTTATTATTTACACCAATATCTCTTGGTATTATTTCCTGTTCTGGAAATAATAAATCTAGTTCAAAATTTAAAGAAGAAATAACTTCAGATTTCATACCTCCTATCACAGCTGTTGCCGCACTTGGTCAACTTTCTCCTTCGGGAGAGATTAGACAATTGGCAGCTCCAATAAGTCAGTTTGGCTCTTCCCCCCGAATTGTCGAAATTTTAGTAAATGAAGGGGATTTCGTAAAAAAAGGTGATATCCTCGCAATCTTTGAAAATGGAGAAAAATTAATCGCTGATTTTGAAAGAAACGAAAATCTAATTAATATTACTAACGAAGAAATTAACCTAAAGAAAGATCAAATTCAAATGTATGAGATAGCTTTGAGCAAAGATGCATATTCTTTTGTACAGTTTTCGCAGAGAAAGGATGAATTATTAAAATTGCAAAAACAGAAAATAAACCTTATCGGAGATCAAAAAAACATCAAGATAGATCTATTTAATTCAAAACTAAGGAGTCCAATCGATGGTTTTATCCTTGGAATAAACACGAGAGTTGGTGAAAGGCCTCAAAATGAAGGGATTTTGGATATTGGTTCTAGTCAAAAAATGGAAGCTTTGATAGAGGTTTATGAATCTGATATCGATAGGGTCTTTATCTCTCAGAATGTTGAATTGAGCAGTGAGAATGGAGGTTTCCAAAAAAATCTTAAGGGAAAGGTTATTAGGATTAGTCCTCAGGTAAAACAAAGAAAAGTTCTATCGACTGATCCAACAGGGGATGCTGATTCACGAATTATCGAGGTACTAGTAAAACTAGATCAAGATTCTATAGATATCGTTCAAAACTATGCAGGAATGAAAGTGATTGCAAAATTTATTCCCCAATGAGTTTTTCTTTTTTAAAATTTAGAAAAATACCTTTAGCTTGGTTGTTATTAACTAGGCAGCCATTAAGGTTAGCAGTTGCCATAGCTGGAATAAGTTTTGCAGGGATTTTGATGTTTATGCAATTAGGTTTTAGAGATGGTTTATTTGACACGAGCGTAACTATTCATAAACTTCTAGATACCGATCTTGTTTTGATAAGTCCCAGATCAAAAAGTTCTATAAGCATGAGTGGATTCCCAAAAAGAAGATTAATTCAAACTCTCGCATTAGAGGATGTTGAAAAAACTGCTCCAGTTAATCTAAATTATTTACTTTGGAGAAATCCCGAAAATCTTAAAACTAGATCAATACTTGCATTAGGATTTAATCCCTCCGATTCACTTCTTTTAGATGAGGGATTCTCAAAGAAAGCTTATAAATTGAGAAATCCATCAAGAGTTCTTTTTGACAAACTATCTAGACCTGAATTTGGACCGATTGAAGAATGGTTCTTATCAAAAAAAAAAGTTGAGACTGAGGTTGCTGGTAAAAGAGTAATTGTTGAGGGCCTTGTGGAGTTAGGACCATCTTTTGGCGCAGATGGTAATTTGATAACTAGTCGAGAAACCTTCTTAAGACTTTTTCCTGCTAACCCTCCTGGCAGTATAGAAATTGGTTTGGTAAAGCTAAAAAAAGGATCTGATCCTGAGTTGATTTCAAGGATATTAAATAACTCACTCCCAAATGATGTTAGGGTTCTTACAAAAAATCAATTTATAGAATTTGAGAAGAATTATTGGAAAAATAGTACTGCAATAGGTTTCATATTTAGTTTGGGAGCATTGATGGGTTTCGTTGTAGGGTGTGTGGTTGTTTATCAAATCCTTTATAGTGACGTTACAGATCACCTTCCAGAGTACGCCACTTTATTGGCAATGGGGTATAGACTTAAGTCCCTATTCTTTGTTGTAGCTAGAGAGGGGTTTTTGTTGGCATTATTTGGTTATTTACCTGCTTATTTCTCTGGTCAAATACTTTACTCAGTTATAAGAAGTTCTACTAAACTCCCAATAATAATGGACGCAGACAAAACTATTTTAATTTTCGTATTAGTTTTAGTTATGTGTATGGGGTCAGCCGCTGTTGCGATGCGTAAATTAGTTGACGCTGATCCTGCTGAAATTTTTTAACAATTGAAGATAAATGGTTAAAGCTAGTAAATCAAAAAATAATGTTAAAAACCTTAAAACAGTCTCAATAAATAATTTGAGTCACTTTTATGGAAAGAATGAGAACAAAAAACAAGTTCTTAATGACGTTAATTTAAATATTGATAAAGGAGAGTTGGTTCTTTTGAAAGGACCTTCTGGATGTGGTAAAACGACTCTTTTAACATTAATTGGTGCCTTGAGAACCTGTCAAAGTGGAGATTTAACTGTATTAAATAATCAGTTAAATGGAGCATCAAGGAAAACTCGTCAGATTCTTAGAAGAAGTATTGGAATGATTTTTCAAGGTCACAATCTTCTGAGATGTTTAACAGCAGAACAAAATGTCCAGATGGGCGCCGATTTAATAAAAGGTTTAACATATTTGCAAAGACGTGAAATAGCACGGAATTGGTTGTCTGCAGTAGGATTAGAAGAACATCATAAAAAGTTGCCAACTGACTTATCTGGCGGGCAGAAACAGAGAGTAGCAATTGCTCGAGCTTTATCTGCTAATCCAAAACTTTTATTAGCTGATGAGCCGACTTCTGCTTTAGATAGTGTCACAGGGAGAGAAATAGTAACCCTTCTAAGGAAACTAGCAAAAGAGCAAAATTGTTCTGTACTTATGGTGACGCATGATCCAAGAATTTCTGATATGGCTGATAGGATATTAAATATGGAAGATGGTAAAATATATAGTGCTCATAGTGAGCTAGTATAATTAAAAGTTAAAAATTTTATGTCTAAGAGAAGGAATCTAAAAAAAGAAAAGCAGGAACGTAATAGAGCCTATGCTAGAAAATTCAAAAAAAGGAAATTAAGAACTGATGGAAGACCTGATGGTGGGAACGTTACAGGCACAGCAAATAATGGCGGTGCAGCTGATTAGGGAATATCTTTTATTTTTATCTTTTGGGGTTTAATATTTCATGCAAATTTAAGACGCAATCATGAATGTAAGTATTGTCATACCGACTTACAATAGATTACCTATATTAGAGAAATGTCTATTTGCGCTTGAGAATCAAAAATTAAATACAAATATCAGCAATTATGAAGTAATAGTAGTTGATGATGGATCAACTGATGGGACAACCTCATGGATAAATAAAAACAAAGCTAATCTCCAACACGTTATTCTATTTCAGCAAGAACATGGTGGGCCTGCACTTGCAAGAAATCTGGGAGTAATTAAATCAAAATATGAAATTATTATATTCATTGATAGTGATCTTATTGTTTTAGACAATTTTATAAATTGCCACGTAGAAAAATTACTTACCTCTTGGAGAAAAAATGATAAAAAATGTTTTACCTATGGCTCGGTAATAAATACATCTAATTTTCTAAATCCTCAGAGTGAAAAACATAAAATAATGGACACTTCTTTTGCATACTTTGCTACTGGGAATGTAGCGATATCAAAAGAATTGATTTTAAGTGTGGGATTATTTGATACTTCTTTTAGTCTTTACGGTTGGGAGGATTTAGAACTTGGAGAAAGATTAAAAAAAATTGGGACAAAATTAATTAAATGTCCAAATGCAGTAGGTTTTCATTGGCATCCTCCATTTAATTGCGAACAAATAGATTCATTAATAGCTCAAGAAAAAGAGAGAGCAAAAATGGCATTAGTGTTTTATAAGAAACACCCAAATTTAAGGGTTAGATTTATGATTCAATTAACTCCTCTCCATAATTTAATTTGGCTAATTCTTTGTTTGGGAGGACTAATCAGTATTGATAGAATCCTTCCTTTATTAAGATTCCTAGTAAATATAAGAAGAAATAGAGTTGCTCTTGAGATACTTAGAATCCCTCTAAATATGATTTACATTAAACACTTATCCAAATCAAGATAAAAAACTTTTAGAAATACACATCACTTGCTAAGATAATTGGATTAAATCTCACACATCTGACAGTTTCGGGTGAATTATTAATATTAATTCCCCGTCAGATGGAGGCTAACCCGAAACCCTTTTTGAATTATGGCTGTTGTATCACTATCAGAAATGATGGAAGCTGGTGCTCATTTTGGGCACCAAACTAGACGTTGGAATCCCAAGATGTCTAAGTATATATATTGCGCGAGAAATGGAGTTCATATTATTGATCTCGTAAAAACAGCATTGTGTATGAACAATGCGTATAAATGGACAAGAAACGCAGCAAAAAGCGGTAAACGTTTCCTATTTGTCGGCACAAAAAAACAAGCATCAGATGTAGTAGCTCAGGAAGCTACTAGATGTGGGGCTGCATATGTAAATCAAAGATGGCTTGGAGGGATGTTGACTAATTGGACAACAATGAAAGCCAGGATTGAAAGATTAAAGGATCTTGAAAGAATGGAAAGTAGTGGTTCAATTGCAATGAGGCCTAAAAAAGAAGCTGCAGTTTTAAGGAGAGAACTTGAAAGATTACAAAAATACTTAGGTGGTCTTAAAAACATGAGAAGATTACCAGACGTAGTTGTTTTAGTTGATCAGAGAAGAGAATCTAATGCAGTACTAGAAGCTAGAAAATTAGATATCTCATTAGTATCAATGTTGGATACAAACTGCGATCCGGATTTGTGTGAGGTCCCAATTCCATGTAACGATGATGCAGTTAGATCTGTGCAACTAATTTTAGGAAGACTTGCAGATGCTATAAATGAGGGCCGAAAGGGTTCTAATGCCGAAAGAAAAAATTAAACTCTATTTTAAAATTTACTAATTACTATCTTTATTACTTCAAATGGGAAACATTACAGCAAAACTTGTAAAAGATCTTAGAGACAAGACTGGTGCAGGAATGATGGATTGCAAAAAAGCACTTAACGAAACTGATGGAAATATTGATAAAGCCTTGGAATGGTTAAGAAAGAAAGGCATAGCTAGTGCTGAAAAAAAATCAGGAAGAGTTGCGGCTGAAGGTTCAATTGGTAGTTATATACATACTGGATCAAGAGTTGGAGTTTTAATAGAGTTAAATTGTGAAACTGATTTTGTTGCTAGAGGTGATATTTTTCAATCTCTTTTGAAAGATGTCTCAATGCAAGTTGCAGCTTGCCCAAATGTTGAGTATGTCTCAATTGACGAAATACCTGAAGATGTTGTGGAAAAAGAAAAGCAGATTGAAATGGGGAGAGATGATTTATCTGGAAAACCAGAACAAATTAAAGAAAAAATAGTTGAAGGGAGAATTGCGAAAAGACTTAATGAGTTAGTTTTGCTTTCACAACCTTATATTAAAGATAGTTCTCTTACTGTTGAGGATCTCGTTAAACAAGCCGCTGCAAAAATTGGGGAAAATATCAAAGTAAGACGTTTTACAAGATATACATTGGGTGAAGGTATCGAAAAAAATCAGATGGACTTTGCTGAAGAGGTTGCATCAATGCAATCAAATTAGTCACTTGAATGATTTGAATAATTTCAATAATTACGTAGATATAGATAAAGTTAATTCTCAATTGGAGAGAGCTAATGTACAAAAAACAAAATTAATTAGAAATATCTATAAGGAATATGAACTTTATCTTGATTTAGTAAGAGATCTACTTTTAACATCTGTAAAAAAAGGCCTTAATCAAATATATAGTGATCCAACAATTAATGATAATTTCTTAAATGAAAATGAATTTTATAGTCTTTTTGAAAAAAAAATAAGTAAATTAATATTAACGAATTTACCCTTTTTAACAGTAGAACAATTAAAGATAAATGAAATTGAAAAAAATATAAATAAGGAAATTAATCTAAATATTTTGGATAGTTCCACAAAAATAAAGGGTGATCAAAAAGAAAATTTTCAATATGAAGATGGTTTTCAATTAAAAGAACCCACTCAGTTAAAGATTACTGAAGACTTTTCAAATACTTCTGAATATTATCAAGCTCATAATTTTGAGAAATTCGTATCTCTTGATTTAGATAATAACCACCATAATAATTATTTATCTAAAAACAATATTTTTGAAAATTTGGGAGTTGAAAAACAATTTATTTCCTCCTTACTTGAATTAATAGGAGAAGAAAAAGTGGAAAAACCAAGATATCAAGAAAAAGAAAATATCAATCAAATAGATAATTTACCAAAAAATCAGATTCTTAATAATTTTGATTTAATAGACAAGTCATTGGAAAATTTACTATTGAATCTTTCATATAATATTAACCAAGAATTATTCAAGGCAAATCTAATAAAAAAGATGATATCTAAAGATTCCTTTGATTACTTAGTAGGGAAAAATTTTATGATAAAACATCCATATCCTTTTGTTATTAATTTCGAATTAAACTTAAATCGGTCATCACAAGTCGGCAATAATTTTCCAAGTATTATTTTCTTCAATATATCTACTGTTGAGTTAGAGTTTAAAAATTTAAATCTTTCTATTCAAAGGAACAAAATAAATGACCTAAAAAATCAATTTCAGCGTTTGATTAAAAAAGAGACATATTGGAGGCAAAAAGAAATAACTTTGAATAAAATACGATGAAAAAATAATTCTTTTTTCAAATGTGACTATTAGCGGGAATAATAATAAATTTATTAAAGATTGGATAAGACCTCTTCAAAAATCTCTTACTATTGAAACTGAAAACAAATTTATTAATACTTTAGGAAGAGAAAAATATTTTAATGATTATTTGCATGAATCTTTAAAAAAACTAGATAATCTAAATCTCTCAGACGAATATTTAAGGATATTTTATGAATTTTCAAAAAAATATAATGAATACAATAAATTAGATGAAAATCAAAGAAAAAGGTTAATTATAGATACAAGAAAAAATCTTTATAAACTAGGTAAAACTCTAGAAATAGAAAGTTCTAATAATATTTCTAGTAATGTTTTTCTGAATAAAGCTGATGTAAGTTTGTCTTTTGATTCAGATATTTCATTAATAAAAAATGTAGGAAAAGTTTTTAAAAATAAGCTTAATGAATTAGGGATATTTCATATAAAAGATCTAATTAATTATTTCCCACGAACATATCTAGACTATACGAATAGAGTCAAGATAATAAATTTAAAACCAGATAATTTATACACGTGCATCGCAAACGTTAAAAGATTTTATATTCATAAGAGTAAAAAAAATAGTAATTTATCAATAATGAATATTGTCGTTCTTGATGAGACGTCTTCAATAAAGGTTACAAAATTTTTTTTAGGAAGAAGATTTAGATCTTACTCCTTCTTCACATCTCAAAAATCTTTGTATACTCCTGGTACCAAATTAGCAATTTCCGGTAAGGTTAAATTGACAGAGTATGGCAAAACTTTTGTAGATCCGCAGATTGAAATTCTTAAGGATAACAATGATAATTTTAATTTTTCAGGCAAAATATTACCCTTGTATTCATTAGGTGAAGCATTATCAAATATGAGTTTTATAAAACTTATGAAAAAGGTACTAATTTATGCAAAGCAATATCCAGAAATTTTAAATAAAAAACAACTTGATTCATTATCTTTATTATCAAAAGGAGAGTCGTTGATTAATATTCATTTTCCCCCAACTCAACAGGCACTTATTGAGTCAAAAAAACGTTTGGTTTTTGATGAGTTGTTCTTACTTCAAATAAAGTTCCTACTTAGAAAAAGAAAGACTAATAAAAATGCAACTTCCCAACAATTACCTCAAAAGAAATCTTTATTAAAAGAATTTTTAAATACTTTTCCTTTTGAATTAACAAAATCTCAAGAAAATGTTTTAAATGAAATTAAGAAAGATTTATCTAGTCCAGTACCAATGTCTAGATTGCTTCAGGGAGATGTGGGAAGCGGTAAAACCATAATTGCAATAGCGTCTCTTTTAATTGTCATTGAAAAAAACTTACAAGGTGCATTTATGGTTCCAACTGAGGTATTGGCAGAACAGCATTATAAAAATTTATTAAAATATTTGAACCCCCTTTTAGTTTCAGTTGAGCTACTTACTGGGAATACTCCTCAAAAAAAGAGAAAAGAAATTTTCTCTAATTTGAACAATGGATTAGTTGATATCCTCGTAGGTACGCATGCATTATTTGAGGATAAAGTCATTTTTAATGCATTAGGGATGGTCGTAATTGATGAACAGCATAGATTTGGAGTTACTCAAAGAAATAGATTACTAAATAAAGGAGAAAATACTAACTTGTTATCAATGACAGCAACACCAATTCCAAGAACACTTGCGCTTTCTATTTATGGTGATTTAGATGTGAGTCAAATTACAGAACTCCCTCCTGGGAGAGTTCCTATAAAAACAAAAATAATTTCAGAAGATGATTTAACTAACTTGTTCAAGATTGTTGAAGATGAGATCAATAAGGGAAAGCAAGCTTATGTGATTTTGCCACTTATAGAAGATTCAGAAAAAATGAATTTAAGCTCCGCAAAGAAAACATTCAAATATTTATCAGAAGAGGTCTTTTTTAATAAAAAAGTTGGATTATTACATGGGAAATTAAGTTCACAAGAAAAGAATGAAGTAATTAATTCTTTTTTAAAGAATGAAATTAATATATTGGTTTCAACCACAGTAATTGAGGTTGGCATTGATGTGCCTAACGCCACAATTATGATTATTTATAATTCGGACAGATTTGGATTGTCCCAGCTACATCAATTAAGGGGAAGAGTTGGTAGAGGATCAACAAAATCTTTTTGTTATTTGGTAACCTCTGATAAAAATGGATTAGAAAATAAACGACTTTGTGTTTTGCAAAAATCTAACGATGGCTTTTATATTGCAGAAAAAGACTTGGAGCTTAGAGGACCAGGCCAGATTTTAGGATATAGACAATCCGGATTGCCTGATTTTGTACTGGACAATTTACCTAACAATAAATTTCTTATTGATAAGGCTCGTGAAGAGGCTATTAAAATTGTTAGAGATGATCCTGATTTAAAAGAAAATATTGTTTTAAGGAATATACTTATTGATAATTCTGATAATAAATTCATTCATGATTTCTTAAATTGAAAACTATCATTGTAATTTTTGAAATATATGCCACTATAAATCAATTGCAAACTTCAATTGAAAATTTGGAATCAAATACCAATTAAAGATAATGGAGAAAAATTAATAGTTATACCTAGCTGCCTAAAGTTTTTAGATCCCCACCCTTACTCACATTTTGGAGCACCTTACAAAGATAAAACTTCTATTTGGAAACTAAGGGAGGAGGTAGTTAATAGATTAGTTAAAGTTCATGATTATTTGATATCAAAGAGTAGTTTTAAACTTTTAATTTATGACAGTTGGCGACCTTTAGAAGTCCAGGAATTTATGTTTAAAAGAGCAATTTTATTAGAGTGTGAAAAATCTGATATTGATATTTCATTTGAAAATATAAAATCTTATCCATCCATTTTAAAAAAAGTTGAAAAATTTTGGGCATATCCTTCTTATGACACTAGTTGTCCTCCCCCTCATTCAACTGGGGGTGCATTGGATGTTTGTTTATTAGATAAAGACGGGAATCTTGTTGAAATGGGAAGTATGGTTGATCAAATGGATGAGACCTCAAATCCTTATTTTTATGCAAACATAAAGAATGAAGAAGCAATTATTTGGAATAGTAGAAGAAATTTATTAAGGGAAATTATGAATAAATTCGGATTTGCTCAACATCCTAATGAATGGTGGCATTTTAGTTATGGTGATCAATTATGGGCTTGGAAAAATAAAAAAGCAAATGCCCTTTATGGAAAAATTTAAATTTTATTGATTTTTATCTAGTAAATTCAATATATAATTTTCATCTTGAGTATTTATAAAATCTCCGAAATCTAAATCCAGATTACTCTTCCAATTATCAAATAATGGTTGAAGAGTTTTTTCTAAATCGTTAAGTTCCATTCTTTGTAAGAATGGTTTAGCCAGCCTTTGTAGATTTTTACTTCCCCCCAACCATAATTGATATTTGTTTTGCCCACTTCCAACAAGTGCTAATTCGGCCATATAAGGCCTGGTACATCCATTCGGACATCCTGTCATTCTAAATAATATTGTCTTTTGTATTTTTAGATCTAATAGTAAATTTTCAATCCTTGTTAATACATCAGGTAGTATTCTTTCAGCTTCTGTCATTGCAAGACCGCAAAGTGGTAAAGCAGGACAAGCCAAAGCATGTCTTTGTATTTCATTAATGTTTTCTAAATTTTCATATCCAATTTTTGATAGAAATTTTTGAATTTCACCTTTGTTTTTATTGGGGATATTACAAAGTAAAATATCTTGATTAGGTGTGAGTCTTAAATCTAAATTATATTTTTTAACAATACTTGTGATGGTATTCTTCTTCTCTCCAGATAATCTCCCCGATAATAATGGTAAACCCACGAAATAGGAGGTTTTATTTTGTTTATGCCAACCAAGGTAATCAATAAGAACCTTATCAGGCTCTTTTCTGATTTTTTTAATCTCTTTTTTGAAATACTTATCAGAAAGTATCTTTTTGAACCATTTAATACCTTTTCTATGAAGAAGATATTTCATTCTCGAATTTTTTCTTGTTTTTCTATCACCATAATCTCTTTGAATAGCCACAATGCTTTGTATCAATTCATAAACATCAGGTTCTTCAACATATCCAAGTGGATCTGCAATTCTGGCAAAGGTCTCTTCATTATTATGAGTGCGACCCATACCACCTCCAACATAGAAGTTGCACCCTTCTAAGTTTCCATCTTTAGAGGTAAAGGCAACTATTCCTATGTCATTGGTAAGAAGATCAACAGAATTGTCCCCAGGAACTGTTACAGCACATTTGAATTTTCTCGGTAAATAAGTTGAACCATAAAGAGGCTCATCTTTTATCCCACTAAAAACATTATCTTTGAATTGGAGCTTCCTAATTGCTTCAATATCTTTGTCAGGCATTATGGTGTACTCTAAATCTCCATCAGCCCAAAGCTCTAAAAAAGTGCCTTGTCCAGCCATTGGGGTGAGAAGATCTGCAACTTTTTTTGCCAATGATCTTGCAATATTATAGTCTGGAGAATCAAATGGAGCCGCAGGGGCCATAACGTTTCTATTTATGTCTCCACATGCAGCTAATGTGGAGCCCATTGAATTTACTATTGTTTGAATTACTTCCTTTAGGTTCTCCTTTCTAATTCCATGCATTTGAAAGGCTTGTCTTGTAGTGGCCCTAAGTGTTCCATTACCTAGTTTGTCAGATAATTCATCTAATGCTAAAAATAATTTCCCAGGGACTTCACCGCCCGGATTTCTTAACCTAAGCATCATTTGCCAATCTTTACTTTTGCCAGGCCTTCTATTTTCCCTGTTATCTTGTTGATAACTGCCATGAAATTTTAATAACTGAACTGCATCATTGGTAAAATGGTCGCTCTCATTGACTAATTCCGTAGCAAGTGGTTCTTTAAGAAATTGGCTACTTTTTTTAAAATTTTCAAATTTAGAAACTTCTAGTCCATTTGCCAAACAAGCAGTTTCTTCCTTGGTGGGATCTTTTTTCTTTTTTACTTTTTCAATCTTGATCAAAGGACCAAAAAATATCTCTTTTTATACATTAGCGAAAAGCTTATTTAACTGGTAGTAAATTATAGTAAGTGAAGTCATATTTTTTTCTTGTCTAAATATTTACTTGAGATAGGAACAGAAGAGATGCCTGCAAAATTTTCTCATTCTGTTCTAGAACAATTTAAATCTCTAATAGAATTTGAATTGGATAAAAAGTTAATTAAATTCGAAAATATAGTTGTTACTTCCACACCAAGGAGGATAGTTCTACTTCTCGAAGGTTTAGTTGATTATGCAGAAGATAAGATAATAGAAAGAAAAGGGCCTAAAGCAAATTCAGCTTATTTAAATGGATGTCCTACTAATGCTGCTTTAGGATTTGCTAATAGCTTAGATATAGATGTAAGTGAGCTAGAAATTAAAAATACAGAAAAGGGTGATTTTGTATTTGGAAGGAAAATTGAGAAAGGACTATCAACAAAAATTTCTTTGTCTTTGATTATCCCAAAATTAGTAAAAAGTCTTCAAGGCCCTCGATTTATGAAATGGGGGACTGGGAACATAAAATTTTCAAGACCTATTAGGTGGATTTTGTCCATATATAATGATGAAATTCTTGATTTTGAATTTGATGAATGTGATCCAAAGATCAATATAAGTAATAAAACAAAAAGTCATAGGCTAATCAATGAAGTTTTAGAAGTTCAGAATCCTGATGATTTTTTTGAATTATTGAAACGCAATAGAGTAATAGCTATTCGAAAAGAAAGAAAAGAAAAAATTGAAAGTTTAATAAATCAAGCATCTAAATCTTTAAATCTGAAACCTGACCTTTCAGAAGGATTACTTAATGAACTAACTGATTTAGTTGAGTGGCCAGACTTAATTATTGGCAAATTTAGTGATAAATTTCTTGATCTTCCGGTTGAAGTTCTCTCAACAGTTATGAAAAGTCATCAGAGATACGTTCCTCTTTTATTGAAAAACAAAAGTTTTTCTAAACTAGATTTAAGCTCTGAAAAAAATATTAGTACAACTTTCTGCGTTATTTCAAATGGTCTTGAAGAATCAAATAATAATATTGTTAAAGGTAATGAGAAAGTATTAAGGGCAAGGTTTTCAGATGCAAAGTTTTTCGTAGAAAGTGACAAAAAAGTTGCTTCAATCGAAAGAAATGAAAAGCTTAAATCTGTTTCCTATTTGAAAGGATTTGGAAATATATTTCAGAGGGTTGAAAGGATAGAGGAAGTTACTAAAAAAATTCTTAAATTTTTGAATGATAAGTCTTTAGAAGAAAAAAAAATAATAGAAGCTGCTAAATACTGTAAAAACGACTTATGTAGCGAAATTGTTTTCGAATTCCCTGAGCTGCAAGGAATAATGGGTGGTAAATATCTTAAATATGAGGGATTTAGTGAGGATGTTTGCTTGGCTGTCGCTGAACATTATTTACCTTCTTTTTATAAAGATGCTTTGCCCTCCACAAAATATGGTGCAATAGTTTCCATAGCAGATAAGGTCGAAACTTTAATAAGTATATTTATTTCTGGTAAACGTCCCAGTGGATCATCTGATCCTTATGCTTTAAGAAGAAATTTGAATGGAGTCATTAAGATAATTTGGGATTATGAACTTGATTTACCTTTAGATAAATTATTCAACGAACTTATTGATGTTTGGAAAATCGTATTTCCTAATTTAAACTTCTCAAGAGAAACAGTATTTAATGATTTAAATGAATTTTTAGTTCAAAGAATTGTTAGTCATCTGGAAGAAATATCACTGAGTAAAGAATTAATAAAGGCCGTTTGCTCTTCTGATGAATTACCTCAAAAAAGAGTATTGAATATTGTTGATCTTAAAAATAGGATTAAATCTATTATCAATTTTAACGAAAAGGATAATTTTGTTGAAATCCAAAAGGTAGTTACTAGGGTAAGCAAATTAGCAAATAAAAGTGATCTTTCAAGAGATGTTTTCTCAACAAGAGATTATGTAAACACAAAACTTTTTGAAAAAGATTGTGAATTGCAAGTTTTTAAATTTATTGGAGAATTAGAAAAGCTTTTTTCAGAAGGTTGTTGCAATTATTCGGAACTTCTAAATTTGTTTGAGATTAATGTAAGCACTATCGAGGACTTATTTGATAATGAAAAGGGAGTCTTAATAATGTCAGAGGATTTAAAAATAAGAAATAATAGACTTAATTTGTTGAGCTTAATTAGAAATTATTCTCTAAAAATAGCAGACTTTACACTTTTGAACTCTTAACTTTAATTCCTCCCTTGATTGAATAATTTTCTAGCATTTTTTCTACTTCTTTATTTTCCCTAACAGCACTATCAACAGGTTTATATTTTAGAGGTGCTAGGGCTTTCCCTCTTAAAATCGAACCAAGTGTAAGCATTGTAATTTTAAGTTGCTGTAATGGTTTCATGGAGACAACTCTTTTGTATAAGTAACTATCAAAAGTAAGTCTTTGAACATCCATGTCATCACACATCTCAACGAAGGCTTCTCTAGCAGAATCATTTCTGTAGAAAATATTTTGAAGGATTTCTAGCACCTTATAAGTTGTTCCATATTTTTTATCCCATTTTTTAAGATAGTTCTTTAAATCTTTTTCTGATGGAATTACTTCACCATTTTTTGATGCTTCAACAATTTCTTCAGCACACATTCTTCCGCTTTTTGCAGCAAAATAAATACCCTCTCCAGAACTTTTTGTAACATAACCAGCTGCATCACCAACCAATGCCATTCTCCCAACTACCCTTCTTGGCCTTGGATGCTCTGGGATAGGGTGAGCTTCTACCTTTATTACTTCTCCATTAACAAGTCTTTTCTTTGCTCTATTTCTTACACCCTCTTGAAGTCCTTTAATTAATGACTGATTCTTTTGCATGGTTCCTGTGCCCACAGCAACATGATCATATTTAGGAAATACCCACCCATAAAAATCAGGAGAAACATCAGTGCCAACATACATTTCAGCAAGATCTTCGTAGTAACTCATTTCTTCTTTAGGCAATTTAATTCTTTCCTGAAATGCTATAGCAACTTTGTAATCACCTGCATCCATTGCTTTTGCGACTCTGCTATTGGCTCCATCAGCTCCGATCAAAAGGTCAACAGTAAGCTCTTTTAGTTCCCCTTTTTTATCTCCATTCGTAAAATCTGAGTAGGAAAGTTTATATGGCCCTTGATTATTATCCCCAGTATCAATAGAAGTAACTAATCCATTTATTAATGTAGCGCCAAGATCTGATGCTCTGTTGCGCATAAAGGCATCCATAACTTCTCTTCTACACATACCAATAAACTCATTATCACTTTTCCCATAAACTCTATCTAAACTTATATCTACTTCTCTATTTGATGGAGATATCATTCTCATATGCCTTACTTTTCTATCAATAATTGACTCAGGCAAATCAAATTCTTCGACCATGCAAAGTGGAATTGCTCCTCCACATGGTTTCGCATTATCTAATTTTCTCTCGAAGAGCCAAGTTTTTATTCCGGCTTTAGCAAGTATTTCTGCAGCACATGAACCACTTGGACCTCCACCAATAACAGCTACCCTCAACATATAAAAAAAAATACTGTATATAAAAACTACATCTTTTTTGCTTATAAAAGTGCATTTCTTAAAATAATAGTTAATATCGAAATATCTTTTCCAAATTCACTTCTAAATATTGGAACTAAACAAAGATATCGATCAATTTGATATACCACTTGCCAAAAGAACTTACCTAAATAATTCAAATTCAACATTATTAAAAAAACTATTAATATTTTCTCCATTTCTTTTTCTTATCTTTTCTGTCGCTGCATTGCGATTAATTAAAAATATAGAAATAGGATCCCTTGATAATCTCAATTTTCAGGCTCAGATAAATCACGACCATAGAATTTTAGGTCATTTACCCTATGCGGAAATTTCCAAGGAGAAACTAGTTTTAATTGAGCCTAATATTGAAGTTCATATTGATATGCGCGATTCTCTAGTAAAGATGAGAGAAGAAGCCAAAAAGGATGGGATATATTTAGTCTTCTTGAGTGGTTATAGATCAATAAATTTGCAAAACGATATCTTTTATTCTTTAAAATCTATTAGAAATCAAGAAGCGGCAGAAAGAGCTAGAGTTTCAGCCCCTCCAGGGTATTCCGAACATAGTACAGGTTTCGCAATCGATATTGGTGATGCTACTCAAAGAGAGACAGACTTTGAAACCGACTTCGAAAATACTGACGCCTTTAGATGGTTAAGAAAAAATGCAGCTAAATTTCACTTTAAGTTATCGTTCAACAAAGATAATAAATATATAGATTACGAACCCTGGCATTGGAGATATGAGGGGTCAATTGAAGCATTAAAAGTTTTTGAAAGCTCAAATAGAAAATTATAAATCTAATTGATTAATTTAATTATTCAATAAATTATATTTTTCAAAGTCTTAAAGAGAAAATTCTCATAATAAGCATACTTTGAGTTAGCCTTAATAAGGTCAATTTAAAATTTATATAAATTCTATAAATGTCATCTTCGATAAAAGAAATTAGAAATGTTGCAATTATTGCTCACGTAGATCATGGGAAGACAACTCTTGTTGATGCATTGTTATCTCAATCAGGAATATTTAGAGACAATGAAGTCATCCCTACATGCGTAATGGATTCAAATGATCTTGAAAGAGAAAGGGGGATAACAATTCTCTCAAAAAATACTGCAGTTAACTACAAAGATACCAGAATTAATATTATAGATACACCTGGACATGCTGATTTCGGAGGAGAAGTTGAAAGGGTTTTGGGAATGGTTGATGGTTGTCTGCTTATTGTTGATGCAAATGAGGGACCTATGCCTCAAACAAGATTTGTTTTAAAAAAAGCATTAGAAAAAGGACTTAGGCCTATAGTCTTTGTAAATAAAATTGATAGACCACGAGTAGTACCAGAAATAGCAATTGATAAGGTCCTTGATTTATTTTTGGAGTTAGGTGCTGATGATGATCAATGTGATTTCCCTTATCTTTTTGGGAGTGGCTTATCTGGTTTCGCAAAAGAAGAGATGGAATCTAATAGTGACAATATGATGCCTCTTTTTGAAGCTATTATTAGACACGTTCCTCCTCCAGTAGGTGATTCTAAAAAGCCTCTTCAGCTACAAATAACTACTTTGGACTACTCTGATTTCTTAGGCAGAATAGTAATTGGGAAGATCCACAATGGAACTATAAAAAATGGCCAACAGGCTAGTTTAATTAAAGAAAACGGAAAAACTATTAAAGGTAAGGTTAGTAAGCTTCTAGGATTTGAAGGATTACAAAGAATTGATATCAATGAAGCATTTGCAGGTGATATTGTTGCTGTTTCAGGTTTCGATGACGTCAATATTGGTGAGACCATAGCATGTCCCGATTCTCCTCATCCTCTTCCATTAATCAAAGTTGATGAACCTACCTTAAATATGACTTTTGTTGTCAATGATTCACCATTCGCGGGTAAGGAAGGGAAATTTGTTACAAGTAGACAATTAAAAAATAGATTGGAGAGGGAACTTTTAACAAATGTTGCCCTGAGAGTAGAAGAAACAGATTCACCTGACAGGTTCTCAGTTTCAGGAAGAGGAGAATTACATCTAGGGATATTGATTGAAACTATGAGAAGAGAGGGTTTTGAGTTTCAAATCTCACAACCTCAAGTAATTTTCAGAGAAATTGATAATGTTGAATGTGAGCCTATAGAGACTTTGGTTTTAGATGTACCTGAAGTATCTGTTGGTTCTTGCATCGAAAAACTTGGATCTAGAAAGGCAGAGATGAAAAACATGCAGACAAGTTCAGATGGTAGAACTCAATTAGAATTTCTAGTACCATCAAGAGGATTAATTGGATTTCGCGGGGAGTTTGTAAGGATAACCAGAGGTGAAGGTATCATGAGCCATTCGTTTTATGAATATAAACCTAAAACAGGAGACTTTGAAACCAGAAGGAATGGTGTTCTTATAGCTTTTGAGGAAGGTGTAGCCACATTTTATGCTTTAAAGAATGCTGAAGATAGGGGAGTATATTTCATTAAACCTGGAGTTAAAGTTTATAAAGGAATGATAATTGGTGAGAATAATCGACCTCAAGATCTTGAGTTGAATATATGTAAAACTAAGCAACTGACAAATATGAGATCTGCAGGGGCAGAAGAACTTGATACTTTGCAGTCACCTGTGGATATTACCCTTGAAAGAGCACTCGAATATATTGGTCCAGATGAAATGCTAGAGGTAACACCGGATTCAATAAGAATGAGAAAAATAAATAAAAAGAAAAAAAATTAGTAATTGCTTCAATGAACGAAGAAAGTGCAAAAAGTTTTCAAGAATCCCTTTTTACAGCTTTAAATCTTTTTAATAATCATGAATGGTACGAGGCTCATGATGCTTTTGAAGAAATATGGAATTCCGTAGATGGTGACGAAAGACAAGTTATCCAAGGAATTTTACAAGTATCTGTTTCTCAGTTTCACTTAAGTAAAGGTAATTTAAATGGAGCTACTATTTTGCTTGGAGAGGGTTTAGGCAGAATAAAAACTAGAACCAAGATTGATTTAGGGATTGATCTTGAATCCTTCTGCAAATGTTTGGAAGATTTATTAAGGAAATTACAATATAGAGAACTATTAAACGAGAACGATAAGCCTTTTTTGAAACCTCTTTGATGAATATATCTTTATCTTCAATTAAATTATAATTATGTATTTAATTTTTTTTCAAGAAAGTCAGAAAACTAATCGATCTCAAGGAAAATGAACCTAAATATTCATAATGTATCCCTTTCGATTAAAGGAAGATTAATTGTAAATGATGTTTCCATAACTGTTAATCCAGGGGAAGTTGTAGGTTTGATGGGACCTAATGGTGCTGGGAAAACTACAACTTTTAATCTTGCAGTTGGGAATATAAAACCAGATAAAGGTGAAATTTTAATGAATGGGAAAAATATAACCAATCTTCCTCTACCAATTAGATCAAGACTTGGGTTAGGGTACTTAACTCAGGAAGCGAGTATATTTAGAGACCTCACAGTTAAGGATAATATAGATTTGCCTTTACAAAATTTATCTTTTAGTAGATCAGCGATAAGAAACAGAAGAGAACAATTAATTAATGAATTTAATTTGAATAATTTTGTAGATAATTATG
>CACAYX010000001.1 GCA_902536775.1 uncultured Prochlorococcus sp. | reverse complement strand
ATCTTCTCCAGCATGTCCTTTTAGATAATCATCTCCGCTATCGCCATATAATTTATCAACTCCAGCACCACCATAAAGTTTATCGGCACTTGTTCCTCCATGTAATTCATCATCGCCATTTCCTCCAGAAAGTCTATCTTTACTACTGCCTCCTTCTAAATAATCGTCGCCATCTTGTCCGTAAAGTTTGTCTGCACTGGAATCTCCATATAGTTTGTCATTACCTATACCACCATAAAGTTTATCGGCGCTGGTTCCTCCATATAATTCATCATCGCCATCTTCTCCATATAACCTATCAGAACTTGATTCTCCATATAGTTTGTCATTATCTTCTCCACCTCTAAGGTAATCTTTACCTTTACCTCCATAAAGAATATCTTCTCCAGCATGTCCCTTTAGATAATCATCTCCAGTATCTCCATATAATTTGTCAACTCCAGCACCACCATAAAGTTTATCAGCACTTGTTCCTCCATGTAATTCATCATCACCATTTCCTCCAGAAAGTCTATCTTTACTACTGCCACCTTCTAAATAATCATCTCCATCGTTTCCGTATAATTTATCGGCACTGGAATCTCCATATAGTTTGTCATTACCTATACCACCATAAAGTTTATCGGCGCTGGTTCCGCCATATAATTCATCATCGCCATCTTCTCCATAAAGTTCATCACTGCCAGACTCTCCTTTTAATAAATCATTACCTATACCGCCATAAAGTTTGTCAGAACTTGTTCCGCCCCTTAAATGATCATTACCTTCACCGCCGTAAAGGGTATCAGAACTGGAATGTCCTTTTAGATAATCATCTCCCTTATCTCCGTAAAGGGTATCAGAACTAGAACCTCCATATAATTTGTCATTATCATCTCCTCCATAAAGTTTGTCAGAACTTGTTCCTCCATACAAAGTATCTGCACCTAAACCACCAAATAAAATATCTTTACCACCTTTACCATAAAGAATATCATCACCAATACCTCCATCTAGGGTATTTTTACCACTATTACCCTTTATTGTATTAGCGTGAATATTGCCAGTTCCATTAATATCGGAAGAACCAGTAAGAGTTAAATTTAGGTTATTTTTATTTAATATCTTGTTGGAAGATGAAAGAATAGGTGATTCATTAAGATCATCAAGGTCATTCACATTAAAAGTGAATGCTTCTTCGTAAGAAAGACCAGTACTATCTGTTGTTTTTAATCTGATGTTAAAAGAAGACTGAGTTTCGTAATCAGGAGAAGAATTAATTTTTAAATTACTTCCTTCAATAGTAAATAAAGCATTATCTGTATCACCATCTCCGCTTACTAATGTATAACTATGTGTATCTTCAAGATTGGCATCATTTGTTGATAAGTTTGCAACAATAGATCCTGCTTCAATATTTTCATTTATGGTATTACCATTATCGATAAATTTATTCATATATATTTTCAACTCATCATTATATGGACCTGGAATTGCATCCCAAGTCCCGGAAAAAATACTAATAGAACCGTCTAATCCTGAACTTAACAATGCAGCACCATCACCTTCAGTAGAACCAAAAAGTTTTGTCCACTGCTTCTCTCCATCAGCAGAGAATTTACTTATAAAGACATCATCATCACCACTGTTAGTTTGACCATCAAGATTTCCTTGGGTTTCTCCTGCAATATAAATTGATCCATCTAGTCCAGTAGTTATCGCCCAAGCATCATCATCTTCACTAGAACCAATTAATCTTGTCCATTGCTTTTCTCCATCAGCAGAGAATTTACTTATGAATGCATCTTCTTTCCAGTCAAATGGATCATTATTACTAGGATTAGTTTCTCCATCTAAATCTCCTTCTGTAGAACCAATGATATAAATGTAACCATCTGATCCTATTGTTATCCCTCGCCCCTCATCATCTTGATTAGAACCAATTAGTCGTGTCCATTGTTTTTCTCCATCAGAGGAGAATTTACTTATAAATGCATCAGAATAACCTCCATTATAAGTTTGACTATCTAATTCTCCAAATGTATCACCAGCAATATAAATTGATCCATCACTACCTGTCGTTAATGCTCTTCCATAATCAAATGAAGAAGAACCTAAAAGTCTTGTCCATACCTTTGTCCCATCTGGATTATATTTACTAATAAAGGCATCCGCACTACCATTATTAGTTTGACCATCTAGATCACCCCCTGCCTCTCCAGTTATATAAATCGATCCATCTAAACCAGTTGTTATCGCCGAAGCATCATCATCTTCAGAAGATCCTAAGGTTTGTGTCCATTCTTTTGTACCGTCAGGATTATATTTACTAATAAAGGCATCCGCACTACCATTATTAGTTTGACCATCTAAATCACCTTTTGTATAACCAGAAATATAAATTGATCCATCTAATCCTGTTGAGATTGCTCTAGCACTATCATCTTCACTAGAACCAATTAGTCTAGTCCATTGTTTTATTCCATCACTGTTGAATTTATTTATAAAAGCATCTTGATTGCCATTATTAGTTTGCTCATCTAAATCAACTAGAGTTTTTCCTCCAATATAAATTGTCCCATCTGATCCTATTGCTGCTATTTCGATATCATAATCATTAGAACCATAAGTATCTAAAAGTTTTGTCCATTCGAATTCAGGTACATTTATAAAAATATCTTTTGGCGCTTGTTCAGGACTATTTACCGTTAATAATATTGCTTCTTCATAAGATAATCCTCCACTATCTGTTGTTTTTAAACGTATTGAATAACTTGATTGACTTTCATAATTAGGTGAAGAATTTATCTTTAATTCACTTCCTTCAATTGTAAATAAAGAATTATCAGTATCACCAGCACCTCTTACTAATTCATAAGTATGAGTATCAAAGGCATCGTCATCTGTTGTTGATAATGTTGCAACTATGCTTGCTGCATTAATATTTTCATTAAAACTTCTTGATGATAAAGATATGTCTGTTGGAGTTTCATCAATTAAATCATTAACACTGAAAGTAACTGTTTCTTCATAAGTTAATCCTCTACTATCTGTTGTTTTTAGACGGACAGAATAACTTGATTGAGTTTCATAATCTGGTGAAGAACTTATCTTTAAATTGCTTCCTTCAATAGTAAATAAAGCATTATCAGTATCACCCGCACCACTTACTAAAGAATGAGTATGAGTATCAGAAGAATCGTCATCTGTTGTTGATAATGTTGATACAACTTCTCCAGAACTTATATTCTCATCAAAACTTGTCGCGGATAAAGAAATATCGATTGGAGTTTCACCTTCTAAATCATTAACATTCATATTGATTGGTATGTCCTGTATTATATTTTCACCAAATGATTTTCTAACTAGTATGGAATAAGAGGATTGGGTTTCATAATCAGGAGATTCATCTATTGTTAGTTGATTCTCATTAATAGAAAACGAATTATTATCAGTATCTCCAGTACCATTTACTAAAGAATATGTAAAAGTATCATCTATAATTTCTGCTATTGTCGATCCTGAATTAATATTTTCATCAAAATTAGTTGTTGATAAGTTTATGTCTGATACATAATCATCTGAATCTATTTTTTCTAAAAATTCCTTTTCGAAGGATAATCCTCCGCTATCAGTTACCCGCAAGCGGAAATTGTAAAAAGGAGTCAAGAAATTTGTTAAATCGAATGGGATATTAAACTGCTCATCTAACCAAAAATCGTGCTCCCCAAATTTTTGATAAACGGGAGGGTACTTAAAATGAATTTGACTACCCATTATATGAAAAAATTCATTGTCAGTATCTCCCTGCCCACTTACTAATTCATATGTATGTGTATCTGCCTCGTTTGAATCTATATTTTTTATATATGCGTAAAAAGATGGGACACGACATCCAAAATCCATTGACTCACAGAGGGGGTATTCAATGAAAAAAGGACTAATTAATATGTCTGTAGGAGTTTTATTTAAAGATAAGGTGACTGATTCCTCATAAGAAAGACCAGTAATATCTATTGTTTTTAGACGAATATTATAAGAAGATTGAGTTGCATAATCTGGAAGTGAATTTATTTTTAATTGATTCCCATCAATCTCAAAATATTGATTGTCGTTATCCCCCTCTCCACTTATTAATGTATATGTATGAGTATCTGAGGTATCTTCATCTGTGGTAGATAAAGTTGCTATTACATTTCCAGTATTTATATTTTCATTGAAACTTGTATTTGTTAATTGTATGTCTGTTGGAGTCTGATCACTTAAATTTTGGACACTTAAGGTAACTGCTTCTTCATAAGATAATCCTCCACTATCTGTTGTTTTTAGGCGAATATTGTAAGAAGATTGAGTTTCATAATCAGGAGAAGTATTTATCTTTAATTGATTTCCTTCAATCGTAAAAGAATCATTATCTGTATCACCTTCTCCATTAATGAATTCATATGTAAAGGATTCTAAAGGTTCTTTATCTGTTGTAGATAAAGTTGCTATTACATCTCCAGTATTAATATTTTCATCAAAACTTGTATGCGTTAATAATATATCTGTTGGATTTGGATTGAATTTAAGAAGAAATACATCACTGCCGGAAGAACCAGTAATGTAAATTGATCCATTTTCATCAGTCGTTATTGAATTTCCACTATTGTTTTCAGAAGAACCTAAAAGACTGGTCCAATTTCTTGTGCCGTCAGAATTGAATTTACTGATAAATGTATCAGTAAAACCAAAACCACCACTAAAAGTTTGACCATCAAAATCACCTTTTGTATTTCCGGTTATATAAATCGATCCATCACTTCCAGTTGTAATTCCATTTGCATTGTCATAATCCGACGAACCTAAAAGTCTGGTCCAATCTTTTGTTCCATCAGAATTGAACTTGCTTAAAAAGGCATCATTGAATCCATTATTTGTTTGACCATCTAGTTCACCATCAGTAGATCCAGTTATATAAATCGATCCATCACTTCCGATCGTTATTGCTTTTGCAATATCATCCTGAGACGAACCTAAAAGTCTGGTCCAATCTTTTGTTCCATCAGAATTGAACTTACTTAAAAAGGCATCAGAAGCGCCACCATTAAAACTTTGACCATCTAGTTCACCTCTTGTAAATCCAGTTATATATATCGATCCATCGCTGCTTGTTGTTATTGCATTTACACTATCTTCGTTTGGAGATTCAAAAGTATTAGCAAATAAATATGGATCATCTTCAAGTAGATCTAGTGGACCATCTATATGTGAACCAAAAATCCTAGTCCAATCTTTTCTTCCATTAGGACTGTATTTACTGATGAAGGCATCAGAATAATCATTGAAAGAACCGTCAATTGGATCTTGTGATGTAATTTTTCCAGCAATATAAATATATCCATCACTTCCAGTTGTTATTGCATTTGCACTATCGTCTATTACATAATATTCATAGGGGTCTATGGGTTCATAAGTTTCATCTTCATAATAAGTATAAGTACCATCAGGATCTTCAAATGTAATTAAAAGTCTGGTCCAACTCCTTACTCCATCGGAATTATATTTACTAATAAATCCATCTGTATAACCTCCATTAAAGGTTTGACCATCTATAGAACCCTCTGTATAACCAGCAATATAAATCGATCCATCACTTCCAGTTGTTATTGAGTTTAGATTCGTAGCAAAATATTCATCTAAAGATGAACCTAAAAGTCTGGTCCAATTCCTCTCTCCATCTAAATTATATTCAGTAATAAAGGCGTCACTTGTACCAGTGAGACTTTGCCCATCTAGATTGCCTTCTGTATAACCAGCAATATAAATTAATCCATCACCTCCAGTTGATATTGCATTCGCCGCATCAGTTCCAGATGAACTTAAAGTTTTTGTCCATTCAGTAAAACTATTAGAAGACATTAGGACTAAAATCTAGATTTAAAAGATTTTTACTGTAAATTTCGTATTATTTTATATCAGGGTGTTTGCTCTTTTGATAATTGATAATTTCTGATTTTATGAATTGTCAGAATTTATACCAAGAACCTTAAATAATCAAATATATATAATTACATTTTTAACTAATACAAATCTTCCCCACCACGAGACTATATCTTCCCCACCATTTCCCCACCACAAACTTTCAAATCAATAAAAAAAGACCTCTATTGAAGTCTCCTGAAACTTAAATTTTGAAATTGAACTCCCCGGGCGGGATTCGAACCTGCGACCAATCGATTAACAGTCGATCGCTCTACCGCTGAGCTACCGAGGAATATAAAATGAATTTAGCTCTTTAAAGTACCTTATGACAAGTACAAGAGTTAATTATATTGAAATTTTGATGGTTCTTGCCAGCTAGATAAAAAACCATTTTTCAACTCTGCTACTGCATCAGCATAAGTTAATTCTTCATAACGATGAGTAATCCACAAAGCTGATAAAGGCTTTTTATGGTCAGTTGTAAGGTTTTTAATAGTTTGTAAAACTTTTAATTGGCTGGTTTGATCAAGTAAAGCTGTAGGCTCATCTAAAAGAATAAAATTTCTATTACTAATCAGAGCGCATGCAATAGTTAAGCGTTGTTTTTGTCCACCGCTCAAAGTATGAACTGGCCTTTTTTCAAAACCTGTCATTCCTACCTGATCAAGCACATATTCAATTTTTTTATTAATTTCGTTTTGACTTATATTCTGATTAATATTTATCAAAAGTTCACTCCTACAATTTGGCATCAATATTTGATGATCAGGGTTTTGAAACACCATGCCAATATTTGCATTAGAATCAACAAAACCACTTTTGGGTTTGATTATTCCATTAATTAATTTTAAAAGAGTACTTTTTCCGCTCCCGTTTTTACCTACGACCATCCAAAAGCCAGGTTTTTTTATTGATAAGTTACATTTAAAAATTAAATTTTCTTTCTCTCCAGGATATGCAAAAGAAACATCCTTGAATTTAATATGAGGTATTTCATTTTCAAGGGAATCTCGCATTAATTCTATCAATCTATGTTGAGAGAAAATCCTGGTCTTTTAGCTCCTCCTGCTGATGACGATTTTTCATATATCTGAACAGAAATAATTTCTTTAGCCTTTACAGCAATTAGTTTATCTTGAACTTTGTCACACCTTAATTCTATCAAGTTTGAGGATTCTAAAGTTTCATTCATAGAACTTTTTATTTCATCATAAATTCGTTGAACATCATCAAATTCTTTCTTCTGAATTGAAAGTGGAAAAGGTGAATATCTCAGACTTAGCTCCAAAGAATACATAATCATTATAAAAACTACCTAATATATTACTAAATATTTTTCCGCAGGAAGTTATTTAAATTAAATTCTTTTGAGAAAATTATATAAAAGATCCTCAAATACAATTATTATTAAATATAGGAGATTTTATTTTGCATTCTAAAAATAATTTCATGGAAATAGCAAATGATATAACTTCTCTAGTTGGAAATACCCCATTAGTTAAATTAAATCGAATCAGAAAGTATTTTGATTGTTATCCAGAAATAATCGCCAAACTAGAAAGTTTCAATCCATCAGCGTCCGTTAAAGATCGGATCGCTTATTCAATGTTATGTAAAGCTGAAGAAGAAGGATTGATAACACCAGATAAAACAACGTTAATTGAAGCAACTAGTGGGAATACTGGCATCGCATTAGCAATGGTTGCCGCAGCAAAAGGGTATAAATTGATATTAACTATGCCGGATACAATGAGTATTGAGAGAAGGGCAATGTTGAGAGCATATGGAGCTGAATTACAGCTAACACCGGGGGAAGAAGGAATGAAAGGAGCTTTAGATTTAGCTAATGAGTTGTCTTCAACCATTGCAAATAGCTTTCAATTTAATCAATTTGAAAACTTTGCTAATCCAGATATTCACGAAAGAACAACTGCCCAAGAAATATGGTCCCAATCCAATAACAATTTAGATGGACTTGTTACAGGAGTTGGCACAGGAGGAACAATTACTGGTTGTGCACGTTTTTTAAAAAAAGTTAATCCAAATTGCAAAATTTATGCCGTAGAGCCCAAAAAAAGTGCTGTAATTTCCGGAGAAAAAGCAGGATCTCATTCGATTCAAGGAATTGGAGCGGGTTTTGTACCGAAAGTACTTAATACTAAATTAATTGATGAAATTATAAAAATAGATGACGATGAAGCATTTTATTATGGGCGTTTATTAGCTCGATTGGAAGGTCTTTTATCTGGCATCAGCAGCGGTGCAGCTTTAGCAGCAGCTATAAAAATCAGCAAAAGAAAAGAACTAATGAATAAAAGATTAATAGTTATTCTTCCAAGTTTTGGAGAAAGATATTTATCAACAGCAATGTTTGAATCTAATACCTCAATTCAAGCCAGAGAAGATGGTTATCTTTAATGCATAATTTATAAAAATGGGAAAAAATTTATACGAAGAATTAGGTCTCAAAAAAAATGCAACCAGAAGTGAAATTAAATCTTCATACCGCTCTTTAGTTAAGCAACATCATCCTGATGCAGGCGGGAAGAACGAACGATTTCTTGCAATACAAAATGCCTGGGAAACTTTAAATGATCCTATCAAAAAGAAACATTACGACAGCAGTTTTTTCTCCTCCAGTTCATCATTCGATTCATTAAATGAAAATTGGGAAGAGAAATTTAATTCAAAAAAATATAACTCTTCAATAAAGGACAAAGAAGTTGAAACATGGATTAAAGAAATTTATAGTCCGATCAATAGATTAATTAACCAAATAATTAAACCTTTGAAGAACGAAATAAAAGAACTATCTGCGGATCCATATGATGACCAACTAATGGAAAATTTTTGCAGTTACATAATTCTTTCACAAAAGAAGATAGATAAAGTTGAAAAAATTTATAACAAAAAAATAGTTCCAAAGTCTATTTCAGCTTTAGGCCTCGATCTTTATCATTGTTTTTCACAAGTTAAAGATGCGCTATCAGAATTTGATAGATATACACAAGGATACGTAGATAATTACTTATTTGATGGCAAAGAAATGATCAAAGAAGCAAAAAGAATACAATCAAAGATGTCTAAAGATAAAAAAAATAAAAACTTTTAGATAAAAAAATTTTATTGATTATATTCCTTAAGTTGATCTAATTTCAACCAAACATCTGGAACTGGTCTGCGCCATCGAACCTGAGCATATTCGTCCTTGAGTGAAAGAATCTCTCCAGGACCTTCAAAGACATAATTAGGTAGATCATTATCACTGGCTAGCGCTTCGATGCTTTTTATATAAGTTTTCCTATCGACAAAAACTAAGCTTCCTTTCTTGAGAGGTTTCTTTGGAATAGAATCTGTCATGAAAATTCAAGAAAGTTATCTGTGTTTATTATACAAAAACTTGTTTGAAAAATAATAAAAAAATTTATAAAGGAATAATAATTACAAACGTCTAAAAAATTTAATAGCCTTAAATGATAAACATCTATATGATATGCGTCTTTTACTACTTGGCTGCACTGGATTTGTTGGAAAAGAATTAGTACCAACACTACTCAATGAAAATCACGAAATTTACATTGTAAGTAGAAAACCTGTTAGTAAATTAAAGGTTGATTTAGATTTCAATAAGTTTAAGTTTTTCCAAATAGATTTATCAAAAGAAAAAAACTGGAATAACGAAAATCTTCTAAATATTTTAAGAGAGACAGATGGAATTATTAACTTGATGGGAGAGCCTATAGCAGAAAAAAAATGGACTTCTGAACAAAAACAGGAGATTGAAAATAGTCGTATTAACACCACGAAATTTATGATGAAGACCCTTAAAAATTTAAAAATAAACCCAAAAGTCATTATAAATGGATCAGCAATAGGTTATTACGGTACAAGTTTGTCTGGTGAATTCACTGAAAATAGTACTGAAGGAAAAGACTTTCTAGCTAATCTTTGCAAAAAATGGGAAGCGGTTGCTGCTGAAAAACCATTTTTCTCAAGGTTAGTAATTTTTAGAATTGGAATTGTTCTAGAGGCAGATGGAGGAGCATTAGGAAAAATGCTCCCCATATTTAAAGTTGGATTAGGTGGACCAATTGGAGATGGTAAGCAATGGATGAGTTGGATTCATAGAACTGATTTATGTGCATTAATTACTCAAGCATTAGTGGATAAAAAGTATTCTGGAGTATTTAATGCTGTTGCACCAAATCCAGTATTAATGAGAGACTTTTCTCAGACTTTAGGCAAATGTCTGAATAGACCTAATTTACTTCCAGTGCCTGGAGCGGTTTTAAAAATATTGTTAGGAGATGGAGCGAAAGTTGTTTTAGAAGGACAAAAAGTAATTAGCAGTAAAATCAAAAATTATAATTTTAAATATCCTCTTCTTGAGCAAGCAATTTACGCCTCCACCAAGAATTAATACCGTTTACTAAAGCACCAATAATAAGAATTGTTATCAATGGAACTACAAGAGGATTCCAAACTTTCTGAATAAAATTAATAAAAATAAATATCCCATTAAATTGCATGATTATTGCAAAGATGAAAAATATTGCAAAAAAAATGACTGTAAATAAATTTATTAATAACAAATTATCGATAATTTGTTTTAACTTATTTTGATTATTCTCTTTAGTCATTTTTTATAACGATATTTATATCATCAACCATTTTAAGACAAGCTTTGTTTTCACCCAGTCTTTTTTTGGCATTTTCATTACATGAGATCATAAACTTCTTATTTAGCTTTATAAGGTATATTATTTTTATGATCAATTTAATTGTCTGATTGATTTGATCATTTTTGTCTTTATATTTAGTAGCACAAAAAACATATTTTCCTAGCAAACGTCTTTGTGCTTCTGCAAAATTTTTTGTAAATTGTGGACCTTTACCTTCAATCTGAATAACCGGTTTTCCTAATCCAATCGCTTGCTCTGCTGCTGTTCCTGCCATGCTAATACAGCATCTACTTTTCAATAATATTTTATCAAAATTATTCCAATATATATTCACTTCTAAAAATTTATATTGGAATTTCAAGAGATTATTATCTTTTATATTTTCTATTTTTAACCATCCTCTTTTTTGAAATATCTCCTTTATTTTTGATGAAGATAGAGCATTAACTATTGCAAAATTAAACTGAATTTTTTGAAAATATCTTAAATCTGACAATGCCTCTAATACCTTTAAAATCAAAACAAAATTATCTAAAATCTCCGGGAATCTACTTCCTGGAAATAATCCAATACTAAATTCATCTTTATTTAATTCTTTGTTTCTAGGGAAAAACTTATCCATAAATGGGTTGCCGAAAAAAGACACTTTCTTTTTTAATTGCAATGTTAAATCATTAGCTGTAAGGGAATCTCTCGTATATATTTTTTTTGCTTTTTGTGAGAGCAAGAAAAATTTAGAAGGCCATGGTAATTTCAACTTCCCTTCATAATGGCTGGAATAAGCAACTAGATATGTAAAAAAATCTTTCTTACAAACCCATGCAAAAAAAACTGGCACAATATCTCCAACTACAACAAAATGATCATATTTTTTTCTTATTTTAAAAGTTAAATATAATCTTTTTAGAAGATAAAATATTTCTCCTCCTAATATCTCATTAAGTCTTCCCTTAAGGGAATTATAACCAATTCCTCCTGTTCTAAATTCCTTAGTTTTACCGATAATCTTAATTTTTTCTTTTTCATAATGGTTTCCCATACCAACAATTGGCAAAGCATGAACAGAATAACCACTTTTTACGAATTGTTTAGCTATTAGACTGCCAGATAGATCTTCTCCATGCCCATTACTTAAAATTAAAATCTTAAACAATTTAAAATTCCAACCATTTTTTTACTTTAGTTAACTCAGGCCAATCTGGATATCTACTTAATCCGTCTTCAACAGATTCTTTCAACTCACTTTTCACATCTGGCATCATCATAGACATTTTTCTTATTAACTCAATATGATCCCTAACACCTTTATTATTAGTAGCCAAAAGAGCTAAAGACAAATTCATTCTTGCTTGTGGATCTTGCTGATTTAATCGAACGGCTTGTCTGGCAGCTGACAAAGCTTCTTCATTATTTTTCAAAAGTAATTGAAGCCATGATAAACAAGTCCAAGCAGCAAAATGATTTGGAATTTGCTGTATAATTTTTTGAAAATCTTGAACGATTGGAATTAAATCTTGTCCTGCTTTATATCTTGATAAAGCTGCATTAAAATCCTCTTCGATGGGATTAATTTCGTTATTCATTGTTTATTAAACTGCAAAAGAGCTTCCACAACCGCAAGTTTGAGAGGCATTGGGATTTACAAAATTAAAGCCACCTCCAATTAATTCCTTACTAAAATCTAACTGCATTCCATAAATATATAAAAGACTTTTGGGATCACAAACAACTTGAAAGCTTTGATCAGCTTTTAATGAATAATAATAAACTTTATCATCGGGATTTATTTCATCAGTTCCTATAAAATCCATCGTATAACTCATCCCACTACAACCGCCAGATCTTACTCCTACCCTTAGTGCTTTTTTATCACTTTGGCCCTTCAATAAATTTGAAATTTGTTCTATAGCATCATTCGTAATTAAGATACCTTTGCCATCATCAGAATTTTTAATTTCCTGTTTAACTTCTACATTTTCCATAAACAAGGGGTTTCTACTATTCATAATATAAAAACTTAATCGATAGGATGCATAGAACAAACGTTATCCAAACTTGATTTGTTATAATTTTAAGAAAAAGTGAAAATTGCAATAGTTGGTTCTGGATTAGCTGGTCTTACAGCAGCAGTCAATTTAGTTGATGAAGGCCACGAAGTAGAAATTTACGAGAGCAGGTCATTTTGGGGAGGAAAAGTAGGCAGTTGGGAAGATAAGGATGGCAACCACATAGAAATGGGTTTACATGTATTTTTTTACAATTATGCAAATCTTTTTAAATTAATGAAAAAAGTGGGAGCTCTAGATAATTTACTCCCGAAAGATCATACTCATCTATTTATCAATAATGGTGGTAATTTAAAATCGTTAGACTTCAGATTCCCTTTAGGTGCTCCTTTTAACGGACTTAAAGCTTTTTTTACTACCGAACAACTTACTTGGGTAGATAAGTTCAGAAATGCCTTAGCTTTAGGAACAAGTCCAATCGTTAGAGGATTGATAGACTATGAAGGCGCAATGAAAATAATTAGAGATCTAGATAGAATTAGTTTTAAAGAATGGTTTTTAAACCATGGTGGAAGCGAAAAAAGTTTAGAAAGAATGTGGGATCCTATCGCATATGCATTAGGTTTTATTAATTGCAAAGATATTTCAGCAAGATGCATGCTAACTATATTCATGATGTTTGCTTCAAAAACAGAAGCCTCAAAACTTAATCTTTTAAAAGGTTCCCCACATAAGTGGTTAACGCAACCTATCGTCGACTACATCACAAACAAAGGAGCAAAAATACATCTTAACCATAAGGTAGAAGAAATCATTTATGAAAAGGAATCTTCCTCTTATTCAGTAAATCAATTAAGAATATCTTCTCCTGAAGGAATTAAGGCAGTGTTTGCAGATAAATTTCTAGCTGCCTGTGATGTCCCTGGAATAAAAAAAATAATTCCAAAAGAATGGTATCAATTTAAAGAATTTGAAGGTTTAAAAAAACTTAGAGCTGTAGCTGTTGCCACAATCCAATTAAGATATGACGGTTGGGTTACTGAATTACAAAAAGATAATACTGGAAACGAACCAATTGGACTAGATAACCTTCTTTATTCTGCTGATGCCTCTTTCAGTTGTTTTGCTGATTTAGCACTAGCAAGTCCAGCAGACTATAGAAAAAAAGATATGGGATCGCTTCTCCAATGTGTTTTAACTCCTGGCGATAGATGGATGGGAAGATCCACAGAAAGAATTACAAAAGAGATTGATAAAGAGGTTCGCCGTTTATTCCCATCCTCAAAAAACCTTAAATTGCTTTGGAGTAACGTGGTACAAATTCCACAATCACTTTATAGAGAAGCTCCCGGTATGGAACCTTTCAGACCCGATCAAAAAACATCTATATCTAATTTCTTCATGGCTGGTAGTTATACAAAACAAGATTATATAGACTCTATGGAGGGAGCTACAATGAGTGGTCATTTAGCTGCCGCGGCAATTTTAGAGAAGAAAGCCGAGTTAGCAAAAAATCTTGCAGTAAGTTAATTAATGGGTACTTGGCTAAAACATGACGTAATAACAGTTGTTAATGCGCCTCTTGAAAATGTATGGGACACATGGAGCGATTTAGACTCAATGTCACTTTGGATGAGCTGGATTGAATCTGTAAAAACAGTTGACGAAGAAACTAATACGTTACCAGATTTAACAGAATGGACTTTAGCTGCAAATGGCTTTAGGTTTAAATGGAAAGCTCAAATTACAGAAAGGGTTGAAAAAAGCAAACTTAAATGGAAATCAATAGGAGGTTTACCAACTGAGGGATCAGTAGTTTTCGTAAGTAAAACTGATCAAATCACAACAGTAAATTTAGCAATTACTTATGAACTACCAAAAATGATTGCTCGGTTTATGGAAGAAAATATTTTAGGAAAAATGGTTACAAACGAATTGCAGACCAATATTGATAGATTCAAAGATTTAGTTGAAAAGAATTATAAAAAAAATTTTTCTAATTAAAAATATTAATTGCTACATCTAGTAGTCCTTCAAAAGTATATTTTTGTGCCTGACTATCAACTCTTCCAAAAATCTTTTTACATATTTTTGTTGTCTGAGGTCCAATAGTTAATAATTTAATTTGTTCAAAATATTCTAACCATTGTTTACCAAGTTTTTTTTCTAGTAAAAAAGCAGCATTTACTACGGTTTTACCGCTTGAGAAAATAATCGCATCGACTTTTCGATTAGAAATAATATCAATTGTTTCTTCCGGAATTGATTTAGGACATCTAGTTTCATATGCAGCAACCTCAAATACACGAGAACCAGCCTTTCTAAATTGATCTGCAATTAAATCCCTACCACCTGTTTGAACTCTTGGTACAAAAACTCGAAGTCCATAACCAGATACTGGGAAATTATCAATTAAACTTTCAGCAACAAATTCTGGAGGTATGAAATCAGCCTTAATCCCAAAATCATCAAGAGTTTTTGAGGTTTTTTCTCCGACTACGGCGATTTTTGTTTTTTTAGAACATTCTTTTAATGAACTATTAAAGTATCTAAGTCTTTTATCCACAAATTTGATCCCATTACTACTGGAAAAAATAATCCAATGAAAATCATTTATTTGATTTAAGGCTTCATCAAGAGGATTCAAATCATCAGGATCAGTAATACTTATTGCAGGTAAATCATATACATTAGCGCCCTTGCTTATGAATATCTTTTTTATATCCAATATGCCTTCTTTTGATCGAGTAATAATTATATTTCTTTGATCAAGGGGTAGATCAACTTTTGGCATCCTTGTCCTCAACATTATGATTTTGATTTTTATTTTTTAATTCATCGAGAAGTTTCAAGACTGATAATCCTTTATCAAGAACAATATCGTCTTTAAAAATTATCTCTGGAACTCTTCTCATCTCAATTCTTTTTCCTAAACTATGCCTTATAGAGCTTTTAGCAGTATTCAAGTTTGATACAATTTCTTTCCTCACTTTCTCTTGAGCAGTTGAGGTTATATAAATTTTACAGTGTTGCAAATCACCTGATAAATCAATCTTAGAAATATTGACGAAATGTTCTCTAATAAGATCATTTTCTAAATCATTCTGCAAAATAAGGGTTATTTCTTTCTTCAAAAGAGAAGAAACTTTTGCAAGACGGTAATTATTTGGCATTATGGTTGTAAATTTATTGGGTTTGTCATCGCTTGCAAGACAAAATAAACAGTTATGAAAGCACTTAAGACAGAAGATATCAAACCTACTATTGTGAGTGGATTTGATCTATTCTTGAATAAAGGTTCAAGCAAAGCAACAAGTCCCCCAACAATGATAGATATCAAATACTTTGGATATCTCGCAACATTAGAGAAAAATTCGCCCATCAGCTCCACAAATAGATTACTTTTTTAGCTAAGTTTTAACAAACATTAAACAGCATGATTACATTATATCAATTTAGGCATAGTGCTTTTTGTTTAAAAACAAGAATGGCTCTTCATGCAAAAAAACTACAATATCGAGTTGAAGAAGTAACACCTGGAATAGGCCAATTTGAAATCTTTAAATTATCAGGTCAAAAACAAGTACCTATAATAGTCGATAGTAATGATCAAGTAATTAATGACTCTTCAACTATTTGCGAATATATAGACAAAAAAAATGAAAACAATCCACTTTTTCCGGATGATCCAATATTATTTGCACAATGCAAACTAATTGAAGACTGGGCAGATACTACAATGGCTACAACTTGTAGAAAAGCATTAATAAAATCTGCAATAGAAAATCCACAGCTAAGAACTGCATTACTTCCAGATGAAATACCTTCTTCAGTTAAAAGTATTGTTGATAAATTACCTTTTGAAAATCTTAGTAAAATTTCTAATGTAGTTTTGTCTTCTAAAGATAATTTAGAACTCCAAAAATTACTGGAAGCTTTATCAAAATCCTTGATCAACAAGAAATATTTAATTGGAGATAGTTTATCAATTGCAGATATTTCAATTGCTGCTCAATTATCTCTTATTAAATTTCCAAAGTCTGCAGGACCAATTCTTTCAGGAGAGGGGAGCCAAGAATACATAAATAACCCTTATTTAGAAAATCTTTTTATGTGGAGGAATAACTTAGAAGAATATCTTTTTAGTGCTAACTCTCAATAAATTCAAACTTCAATTTATATTTATTTGTTTTGATAGCATGAATAGAAGGATCACCAACTTTTGAACCATAAGAAGCAACATATTGCACTCCACAAATTGATGGTTTGATTGAATTATCAACTTCCAATATTTCTTCGGAACATTTTTGAAATTTACTAATGGTCTCTACCTGATTAATCCTTGAAGCACCTGGCTTATGTGCTGTCTGTATAACTAGCTCATCTGCGAAAAAAATATCATTATCTTGGATCTGATTTCTCCCTGTAATTCTTGAATCAATATAAAAATCATCTTTTAAATAAGTAATTTGATTATTAATAGATTGAGGATCATTTACAACTTTGATTAAGGTTTCACCAAATATTGCCTTTCCAATAGATTCAGAATTTTTTGCACGATTACCAACAATTAAATCTGAATCATTCTTAAAGAAATTTACTTTATAAATAACTGGCTCTTCTGAATTATTAACTATATCTTGAGAAGTAACAAGCCAATTACCCTCGAACCATTTAGGATAAATTAAATCCTTAGAAGTATCCGATAATTTAAAATTTGGCAAATATAATTCTGGCCATTGATTTACACGATTTTCCAAAAACTCTCGTACGTTATAATCTACTAGAGCAAAAGAACTTTCTAGAAATATTCCTTGAAAAACCAAGCAAAGAATTAATCCAAGAAGAATTTTCATTATGTCAAATCCACTAATAAGAGCATCAGATCATTATGTATTATTAGAGCCAGATTCAAAGGAAAAAATTGTATCAAAGCAAGAAGCAATTTTATGGTTGAAGAATTGGCTTAGTAAGACAGAAACACAAACAATATATCAAAATATAGAAGATCCTGATCAGGAATTTTTTGAAGAATTATTGGAAAGCACTTATGAATTAGAAATAAAATTAGGATACGTTATCAAATGGTTTGCAGTAAGAATTGAGCCAGATTAACTAATTATTTCTTTATAAATTGCATTAATTATTTTCATAGCGACTTCTTCAATATTTTCCTTTTTTACTTGAATTCTTAAATCTGCTTGAGAATACAAATTTTCTCTAGATTGAAAAATGCTTATATATAAATCATTTAGATTCTTTCCCTGAAGGAGTGGCCTATTTTCAATTTCATTTTTCAATCTTTCAATTGCTATATCTTTGTCGAGATCTATCCAAGTAATTATTCCCTGCCTTAAGATTCCCCAGTTTTCCGATTTGGTAACTATTCCTCCGCCAGTTGAGATTACTAATGAAGGAATTTTGATAGTTTCTTTAAGGCAGTTTGCTTCTAATTCGCGGAAATTATCTTCTCCTTCATCCTTAAAAATTTGATTGATAGATTTTTTTGCCAACTTCTCTATTAATGAATCTAAATCAATGTATTTATACTTCAATAATTCAGCCAGCTTTAAACCAGTTTGTGACTTACCAGAACCCATCATTCCTATTAAAAATATGCTTCTGCCCTTAATAGCATGAACTGTTTTTTCGATAATGGATTGTTCCATAAAGACAAAAGCGTATTTAAAACCTTAAGATAGTATTATCGCAGACAGGTATGACTTCTACACAATCCAAACCATCTCATGGAAAAGGACGTGAATGCGTCATAACTCGACGTGCCTGCTTTAGTTCTAGTCACCGTTATTGGCTGCCTGAAAAAAGCCCAGAAGAAAATTTATCTCTTTTTGGAAAGTGCAGTATTGCACCAGGTCATGGTCATAATTATGAACTTATTGTTTCAATGGGTGGAGAACTAGACTCTGATGGAATGGTACTTAATCTCTCTGATGTAAAACACTCTATTAAAGATAAGGTTACTGGACAATTAGATTTTCGTTTTTTAAATGATGTCTGGCCTGAATTTAATATTAATAATCAAGAGGGTATACTTCCAACAACTGAAGCATTAGTAAAGGTTATTTGGAGTCGTCTAAAGGACGATTTACCTCTTACAAGTCTAAGGCTTTATGAAAACCCAAATTTATGGGCAGATTATTTTGGAAAAAACATGGAAGCATTTTTAACAGTACAAACTCATTTTGCAGCCGCTCATAGACTTGCAAAAGAAGAGATTTCCTTTGATGAAAATAAAAAAATCTATGGGAAATGTGCCAGAGTTAATGGACATGGTCATAACTATCTTGTCGATATAACTGTAAAAGGAGACATTGATAAAAGAACGGGAATGGTTTGCGACTTATCTGCGCTCCAGGAGATAATTAATGATTTGGTTGTTGAACAACTAGATCATACTTTTTTAAATAAAGACATCGAATTTTTCCAACATTGTGTTCCAACTGCTGAAAATATAGCTTTATATATTTCTGATATTCTTAAAAATCCAATACATGAACTTGGTGCAACTTTACACAAAATAAGACTCCAAGAGAGTCCAAATAATGCTGCAGAAATTTATGTTGATCAGAAGCTAACCAATTCATTGAAGTTGAAATTTGAAAATAGTTTAGTCTCACAAACTTGAGTATCCCAAGAGTAATAATTGTTATAGCATCTAGTCTTGATGGGAGAATTGCATTTCCTGGAGGTGGAGAATCACATCTTGGAAGCGAAGAAGATAAAAAAATTTTAAATCAAAACTTATCAATGGTTGACGCCACCATTTTTGGTTTAGGTACTTTAATAGCTCATCAATCAACTTACCTAGTTAAAAATCTCACTGATAATGAAGAAGTGAATATATCGAAAAGCCAACCAATTTCTATAGTTGCTTCAAATAGCAAAAAATTTAACAGTAATTGGAAATACTTTCGTCAACCAATTAGAAGATGGCTAATAAGCTCAAGTAAAGTTGATAATTCGTCAAATAATGACTTCGAGAAACAACTCTTTTTCAAAGATTCATGGAGTAAAACTTTAATTTCACTTAAAAAACAAGGGATAAATGATCTAGCTCTTTTAGGAGGTGCAAAACTTATAAATTCATTCATAAAAGAGGATCTAATAACAGATATAAAAATTACAATAATTCCACAAATTATTGGAGGTAAATATACATGGATCCCTCCAGAAAAAACAAATGAGATTTTTAATCTCAAAAGACTATGGGAAATAAAATCAGTTAAAAATTTAATGAATAATGAAATCCATATTCATTACAAAAAAATTTGAAATAGATTTAATAATAAATGAACCAAAAAATACATAAAGTTGAAGTCAAATTGTCAATCAAGGAAATCTCCAAGGAGATATGGAATGAATTAACAAATGAAATCAATAATCCATTCTATGAATGGACTTGGCTTAAAAATCTTGAAATATCAAAAAGTGTCTCAAGAGAAACTGGTTGGCAACCTCTATATTTTGTTGCTTATAAAAATGAAGAAATATTAGGAATTGCTCCACTTTTTTTAAAAAATCATAGCTATGGAGAATTCATTTTTGATCAATCATTTGCAAGATTGGCTCAAGATCTGAATTTAAATTATTACCCTAAATTAATTGGAATGAGTCCTTATAGTCCTGTAAATGGATATCAATTTCTTTATAAAAAAAATGAAGATAAGAAAGAAATTACAAATTTACTCATAAACCATATCGAAAGCTTCGCAATTACAAACAAAATTTTAAGTTGTAATTTTTTATATATTGATGAAAGCTGGGGCGACCATCTTAAATCTTTGGGATACCATGAATGGATAAATTCCAGCAGTGAATGGAGGAGTAATGGAGAAAAAACGTTTGATGATTTTCTTTCAAGATTTAACTCTAATCAGAGAAAAAATATAAAAAAAGAGAGGAAATCAATTACTAAACAAGATATTAAAATAAAAATTTTTAATGAAATTGATATCAACAAAGAAATACTCGAAAAAATGCATGATTTTTATGAACAGCATTGTTCAAGGTGGGGAGTCTGGGGAAGTAAATATTTAACTCCTACATTTTTCGAAAAAATTCTTGATAATAAAAAAAATCTTTTACTTTTTAGCGCATCAAAAAATGATTCAAATGAAATTTTTGCTATGTCGATGTGCGTTAAAAATAAAACCAACTTGTGGGGTAGATATTGGGGTAGTCAAGAAGAAATATCTAATTTACATTTTGAATTATGCTACTACCAGCCAATTGAATGGGCAATAAAAAATAGTATCCATTTGTTTGATCCTGGAGCAGGCGGGAAACATAAAAGAAGGAGGGGGTTTTTTGCGAAAAGCACCATTAGCTTGCATAAGTGGTTTGATAAAAATATGGAAAATATAATTTATCCTTGGCTAAATGAAGTTAATAAACAAACTAAGATGGAAATTGATATTGAAAATAAATCTATACCCTTTAAATAAAAAATTATTTAGCTTTACCAAAGATTATATTAGTAATATATTTTTTATTAACTTCTAAGAATGGATTCTAGTAAAAGTTTCGATGAAAAAATAAATATTGATGATAATCTATCCAACCGATATATAGACTTAGATCCAAACGGTTATTTTATTATAAAAGTAGATTTAGTAGAAAATAAAATAATTTTGGAGCACTATCTAAATAATATTAATGATGATGGATATGCGCTTGACCCAGAAACAAATGAACCAATTAAATGCGACTCTGAAAATAAAAGAGTTTGTAATGAAGTGTTTGAAGGTATTAGTGCAAAACAACTTGGAATATTAATCACTGAAGAAAGAAACGACTTAATCTCCAGATTCGACCATGCTCTATATTTAGGCCGGGAACTACAAAAGGCAGAAGAATGTTTATACAAAAAATTACCCTATATCCAAGATTAAGAAATTAAACGAAAAAATCTAATCTTTTCATCTGATGTTAAATTAAATAAAAATAAAAAAATTAATGAACATCATTTTCTATTTTGCATTTATTGGTTTTGGTTTTGGAGCTGCTTTCGCATTAGATAAGCTCTTAAGAGCAGTTAAATTAATTTAAAAAAACTACAAAATTTTAATTGTCTCTCCATACAAATCATATTCATCTGCAAAAGAAATATTTGCTTCAACAAATTTACCAATATAATTTTTCAAATCAATTTTATCTTTAATAGATAAAATTACAGTTCCGTCAATTTCAGGAGCGAAATTGTAGGACCGACCTATTAATTCGTTATTTTCTGATATTTTTTCTACCAAAATCTTCATTTTTGAACCAACATATGACTGATTTTTATCTTTAGAGATATTTTGTTGAACTGAAATAACGTTATCTTTTCTTGCCTCTGCAACCTCTTGAGGTACTCTATTTGGCAAATCAAAAGCAGAAGTTCCTTCCTCAGGAGAAAAAATAAACACTCCCACATGATCAAATTTGTGCCTATGCAAAAATTCCAAAAGATGTTCAAAATGTTCTTTTTTTTCTCCTGGAAAACCAACGATGAGACTAGTTCTTAATACAGCAGATGGAATTTCTTTTCTAATTTTCTCCAAAATTGATTCATTCAAAGAAGCTTGCCAAGGTCTATTCATACTCTTCAACACATCTGAATGACTATGCTGAAGTGGCAAATCAAAGTAAGGCAGGATATTCTTTGAATCTTTGAAAGCTCTAATAACTTCATTAGTTAAACCTGTTGGATAAGCATAATGTATCCTTATCCAAGGAATTGGAACTTTAGAAAGCTCATTCAAAAGTTTTGCTAATGATGGTTTTCCATAAATATCTTGACCATAATTAGTTGTTATTTGACTAATTAATATGATTTCTTGAATACCTTTTTTTGCAAGACTTTTGGCTTCTGAAACTATAGATTCTATTGTTCTACTTCTTTGAGGACCTCTCAACTTAGGAATAATACAAAAAGCGCAATTATAGTTGCAGCCTTCAGCAATGCGAAGATAAGCAACAAATTTATTTTTATCTACAAAACGAGGCATTTCCTCATCTGCAATAAATTCAGGAATTTTTGAAACTTCATTAACGATTTCCCCTTTTTCTACTCTGTCTAAAACCTTGGCTATTTTTTGATAATCTCCTGTTCCAACCAAACCTTTTATTTCAGGGATTTCTTTTATAAGCTCATCTTTAAAATGCTGAGCCATACAGCCTGCAACTATTACTTCCTTTCCTTGATTTGTATATTCTAGAATTTTTCTAATAGATTCTTCTCTAGCTGTTTCAATAAAACTGCAAGTATTTACAACAACAACATTTGCATCATTTATATTGCTTTCAACTTCATAACCCTCTCTATCTAATAAACCTTGCATATGTTCAGTATCAACAAGATTTTTCTCACAACCAACATGACTAAATGCAACCTTAGATAGTTTTTTTTCTTTTACATTGAGACTATTTCGTTTCACAACTTGAAAAATAAGAATTAAAAGATTTAAAAAGCATTTCGTATATAACTGTCATGCCTAGATAATATTAGGATAGATAATGTAAATAACAAACTTTCTTTTTGTATGGCCCTTAAGACTTTAAACAGAAGAAATAAAAAAGATTTGAAATGGCCAAAAATCATAATCGCAATTCTTAGCACTATAGGCATAGTTGATACAGGTTCGATTACTTTAAAAAACTGGGGATTATTTACTTCGCTTTCATGCCCCGGGATACAAAATGGTTGTGAAACAGTTTTAAATAGTCCTTGGGGTACTTTATATGAAAATAATCAAGTTAATGTCCCTCTCTCATTAGCTGGATTAATAACATATTTTTCAATATTAGTTATCACAATAATACTCTCGCTTAATTTAATTTCCCCAAAAGAAAAATTAAATAAGTTTTTATGGTGGTTAATATTTCTAATTTCTTGTGCGTCATCAACATTTAGCTTTTTATTAATAAATATAATGTTCTTTAAGATTCAAGCATATTGCTTTTTTTGTATACTTTCAGCAATTTTATCGTTTTCTATCTTTATAATTTCTATGATTGGAGCAAAGTTCGAAAGTAGAGAACCAATGATTTTTAGAGGATTCATTGTAGCAATTAGTGTCCTGCTGGGGGGCCTAATTTGGTCAACAAATGTTGACCCCTCTAATGCTATTGATGTTGCAAACCCCACTGAAAATGTATCACCAATAATTACAACTTCAAGCTCTCCCCAGAAGGTAAAATTTGCAAAATTTTTAAGTGAAAACAATATTGTTATGTATAGTGCATACTGGTGCCCGCATTGCCATGATCAGAAACAATTATTTGGTATGGAAGCAGTTAAAGAATTAAAAGTAGTTGAGTGTGCCAAAGATGGAAAAGATAATGAGTATGAGCTATGCCAAACGAAAGGAATCAGTGGATTTCCTTCTTGGGAAATAAATGGAGAAATTATTAGTGGCACGCGTGACTTAAATGAATTAGCTACAAAAACAAACTATAAGGGAGATTTTAATTTTTAATAAATCTTTTTTGAATTTTTTGATCTAACTGTTGTCTTGTATGGCATTCCCAATTTTTATCTTTATCAGGGAAATCATCTCTATAATGGCCTCCTCTACTTTCTTCTCTAAATAGACAAGCTTTTAATAAAGTTATAGTAGTTATTTGTCTATTCTTTAAATCAAGTAAAAGATTTAATGCTCTTCTATTACGTTCACTGAGTTTTACTTTTTGATCAAATTTTATTTTTTCAAGACAATTTAGTAAATCATTTTTATTTAATTTATCTATATCATTTTGAATGCAATTTAAAAATTTACTCATATTTACCTTATTTCGAGATACACCTAAATTTAACCAGCATAGTTTTCTTAGTTCATCAATTTTTTCAGCAATTATAGAAATTTGATCTTCTTTAGGATCTTCAATATCAAACTCTTGAAATGATCTATCAAATTGTTCAAATTTAGAAAGGTCATTCAAAACAATTGAAGACATTTTTCTTGCGAAAACAAGACACTCCATCAGTGAATTACTTGCCAGTCTATTAGCACCATGCACACCTGTAGAAGCAACTTCTCCAACAGCATATAATCCTTTTCTTGTTGAAGATGCATTTAGATCAGTTTTAACACCTCCCATCCAATAATGAGCTGCAGGAGCTACGGGAATAACCTCATTTAAAGGGTTAACGCCATAATCCTGACATCGACTCAAGATCGTGGGGAAGCGCTCTACAATTTTTTCTGGGTCAATATACCGAAGATCTAAGCCAACATGGTCTGCATTATTATCATGCATATTTTTCATAATTGCTCTACTTACCTGATCTCTAGTAGCTAAATCACGATTTTCAAGATTTTTAACAGGACTTTCACCATTTTTATCAACTAATATCGCTCCTTCCCCTCTAAGTGCCTCAGATATTAAGAAGCAAGGTGCACCATAAAATTTTAAAGCGGTTGGATGAAATTGCACGAACTCTAAATCTTCGATAGCAGCTCCTGCTTTCCATGCAAGAGCAATCCCTTCACCAGAGGATTGAGCAGGATTTGTTGTATTTGTAAATAAGTGCCCACCCCCACCTGTAGCCAAAACAACAGCTCTAGATTTAATCCAATACAAATTTGCTCCATCAAGAACCTGAACTCCTCTACATTCTTTATTTTCAATGAGAAGTTCAGTTACTCTTACACCCCTGCAGTGAAGAATATTTTTTTTATTCTCAATATGATCTTCTAGAACTTCAACTAATGCTCTTCCAGTACGATCTTTAACATGTAAGACTCTTCTTCGTGAATGGGCTGCTTCCAATGTAGTAGCTAATTGATCAGAACTTTGATCAAAAATCATCCCTAAATTCTGCAACCTCTCTACACAACCTGGAGCTTCTTTAACTAACATTTCTACAGCTTGAAAATCACATAGTCCATCACCTGCTTTTAAAGTATCCTCAGCATGAAGATCAAATGAATCATCTTGTCTAACAACAGATGCAATTCCGCCTTGAGCCCATCTACTAGAAGATACCTTACTAGTATTTCTATTTAATAGAAGCACTTTTAAATTTGAGGATAATTCAAGACAAGTCATAAGGCCAGCAGCTCCAGCGCCTATAACGATTACATCCCAATTATTTATTGGTATCGGTTCTTGCGAAAATGGGTGCCTTAACATTAAACCAGGCCACTAAAAGTTGGTTGTAGAATTGCTAAAACAATAAAAATACCATCAACAATTAATGTCGTTTGAATTACGTAACCAGAAACTAAGAGTGCTTTACCACTAGTAGTATTAATTGTGCCAGAATCTAAAATTTCTTTTGAAATAAACCAAAGTATAAGAGCAACAAAAACGATAATAGATAATGATTTTATTTGAATAAGACTCTCTGAAGTTTTTTGAAGAATCATGGGTGCATTTTCAGAATCTGCTGTAATAACCTGTCTCCATTGATCCATTATTCCGATTAAAAATATTGTAATATCAGTGACTGCAGTTCCAAATAAAGAAGAGATATAAAAGCTTGAACCTATTTTCCAATTTGTACCAAGTCCAATTAAAGCTAGTGGGAGAGCTACAGCTTCAACAGGTACGTGAAGGATAGGAAATGGGCTTAACCATCCCCAGAACAAACATCCACCAAGCCAACTGCCTGATACACCAAGTAATAGTGAACTAACAATAAACCACTTATTTGATCCTTTCTGATTCAAAACAAATGCCCCTAAGATAATAATAAAAGTAAAGCAAAGAGCACTTATTGGTTCTAATCTAACCCAAGGGGCTTGAACAAATATAGGTAAGATTACAAAAAAAGAAGACCATAATCTTAAAGATGTAGGATTTGATAAAAAGATATTTTCGTATGAATCAACTGTCTTATGTAATTCATAGTTGAATTTATCTTTTACTTCTAAATTTTTTGTAATTAATTCTTTCAATGAAAAAGGTTATTTTAATTAATCTAAATCGTGTTTTAGAAAACTGCGAATGCCATATTTTAATAAATTAAAGGCCCATAATTTCACACCTATATTTAGTTTTTTAAAAGTATTTAATACACTTTGAGTCATATATAAGTTTAGAATAAATATAAATGAGATTATTTGGCCTTAAATTGTGTGGCAAGAAATTAATTACACAGAAGATCCCAACGATCTTTTGGTTCCACATATTACTTACAGAATAAACCCTGCAGAAATTGAAAGTATTGAAGCTAATTCCATTGCTCAAGAAATAGGATTTGAACCAGGTGATTCAATTATTAGTATTAATGGTAAAAAACCAAGAGATTTAATTGATTATCAGATTCTCATTAGTGAAGAAATTTTAGACATATCAGTTTTAGATAAAAATCATGAAATTCACAACATAAATATTGAAAAAGATCAAGACGTTAATTTAGGTATAAATTTTAAAGATGCATTATTTGATTCAATCAAGCAATGCAATAATAGATGTCCATTTTGTTTTATTGATCAACAGCCAAGTGGTAAAAGAAAAAGCCTTTATATAAAAGATGATGATTATAGATTAAGTTTCCTATATGGCTCTTATCTAACTCTTACCAATTTAAAAAAAGAAGACTGGGAAAGAATTTCTATGCAAAAACTGTCCCCGCTTTTTATTTCAGTTCATGCTACCGATCCTGCCACAAGAGAAAAATTATTAAAAAATAAAAAGGCAGGAGTGATACTTGATCAAATTTCGTGGTTTGAAAAAAACTCTATTCAAATACATGCTCAAATTGTTGTTTGTCCAGATATAAATGATGGGGATATTCTTGAGAGATCAATTTTGGAACTTGCTGAATTCTACAAAAAAACTTCTCAAACAGTACTTTCAGTTGCAATAGTTCCTGTAGGACTTACAAAATTTAGACCTGAAAATGATGGATTGAAATCAATAAGACCAGAATACGCAAAAAAAACCATTAAACAAGTAGAAAGAATGCAAGCCTCTCTCCAAAAGACTCTTGGGACTCGTTTTTGCTGGCTAGCAGACGAATGGTATTTAATTGCTGGTACAAATTTACCTAGTTATAAAACCTACGAAAATATCCCACAAGAATCTAATGGAGTTGGGACTATTAGAAACTTTCTAGAAACATTAAGAGAGAAGACTCAAAACTTACCCAAAAAAGTAAAAAAGCCAAAAAAAGTTAGTTGGATTGTTGGTAAATTAGTTTATGAAGCTCTAATTCCTACAGTTAGGAAATTAAATTTAATTGATGGATTAACAATTAATTTATATGGTTTACCAAGTATTTATTGGGGTCAAGATCAAGTTGTTACAGGTCTCCTTACTGGAGAAGATCTTATTCAAGGGCTGAAAAATAAGGATTTAGGAGAAGCTGTTTACATACCATCAATTATGTTAAAAATTAATACTGATTTATTTTTAGATGATAAAAATATTAAAGAAGTTGCAAATCAATTAAATACCAAAATTCACATTCTTGATGATTCAAATGATATTATTAATAAGCTAATTGGAATTACCAGCAGTAAAAAATTCTAAATGATGCTTAGAAAGATAATCAATACAACTTTATTTCTACCATTGAGTTTCTTTGTTACTTTTCAACAATCCATACTAAGCGAAAACAAGAATTTTATTGATGAAATTATACGAATAAATGAAGATAAAATATTCATAGATCATCAGGAAATTAAGAATATCATTCTCAATAATGACGAACTTAAATCTTTAGAGGAATTGATTGAAGCTTCGAGTTTTAATCTTTCAAGCAAAATTGCTAAGAGGTACCCTTCAATAGATTTACAAGCGAATGGATTACCCAAATATGTTGTTGGTCGAAATTATAATAGTAATTCAAATACTACAAAAACTTCGCAATTTTCGGTTAACCCCTCAATTAATATGAGATGGGATTTAATCGATCCGCTGAGAGGTCCAGAAATCAAAATAGCCAGAGAAAACTTAAAAATTGCAAAAAATAATTATGAGATTAAAAGAAAAGACTTAATACAAGAAGCTAGTACTAGATACCATAAATACCAGAAGTCATCTGAGGATATTGTCAATAAGAAATTAGCACTTGATTTGTCTATGACAAGTCTAGAAAATGCTCAAGCTAAATTAGATGCTGGTATCGGAACAAAATTTGAAGTAATTGAAGCTGATGCTCAACTTTCTCGAGACAAGCAGTTATTATACGAAAAAAAAATTGAACATCAAATTAACAAAATATCACTTGAAGAAATTCTTAATCTCAAAAAAGATTTCGAAATTAAAAAAGAACAAAAATTATTGGGTTATTGGAATCATAAATTAAATAAAAATATTAATAATGGTCTTGAAAGCAACCTTTCCTTAAAAAACATTTCTCTTCAAAAATCAATAAAAGATAATGAGGCAAATAGTTTCCTGAATTCAAATAAGCCAAGTATATATATCAGTAACTCATTATCAAGTGCATTCAACAAAGGTGACTCGATGGCTATTGACATAGATCCTAATGAATATAGTTCCTCTTATTCAAATTCAATCAGCTTAAATTTTTCATGGAATATTTTTAATGGTGATCAGAACAAAAAATCATACAAATCAAGAAAATCTCAAGCAAAAGGCGAAGAATATTCTTATAACAATCTCAAAAGTGTTCTAAAAACTAATATCACTAAAGCTTACTTAAATTTAAAATTAAATGAACAAAAGATCTTATCAACTTCAAAAGAAATAGTATCTACAAAAGAGTCTTTGAGGCTAGCAAGACTGAGATACGATGTTGGAATATCAACTTTAAAGGATGTACTAGTGAGACAAAAAGAATTAAGTGATGCAAAATCAAAGAAAATCAATGCAATTTATAACTACAATTTGAATTTAGATGAATTAGAAAGATTAACTTTTCTTGAAATAAGTAATAACTGCTTAGATAACGAGAATACGATTAAACGAACAGAATCTATTTGTAATATCCCAAGATGAATCCACCAAATTTAACGAATAAGCAACTAAGTGAATTAGATTCTTTATTTGAAATAGTAAGTCAACGTCAAAAAAAAGATTTTGGAAATATCAATGCCAGCAATAAAGCAGATGGATCATTATTAACAAGTTGTGATTTATGGAGTGACAAAACAATCGTGGATGGCTTAGCTTCTATAGCTCCAGGTGAGGGCGTTCTCAGTGAAGAAGGGCAAAAGTTAATCCCAAACTCAAAAGCTTATTGGGTGGTCGATCCACTCGATGGGACAACAAATTTTGCTGCAGGCATTCCTTACTGGTCTATATCAGTAGCAAGGTTCGTTGATGGTAAACCGCAATCCTCTTTTTTAATAATTCCTACATTGAAAAAAAAGTTTGTATCCATTAAGGGCAAAGGGGTTTGGTTAAATAACCAGTTAATAGATCCTAGCCAAAATAATCATCAAAGTGAATGCGTTTCTTTGTGTAGTAGATCAATAAAAATTTTACAAAAAAAACCAAACTCAGTATTTCCTGGCAAAATCAGGCTCTTAGGTGTATCAAGTTTAAATCTTACGAGTGTAGCGATGGGACAAACTTTCGGGGCAATAGAATCAACCCCTAAGATATGGGATATTGCAGCAGCCTGGCTGCTACTAGAAGAACTCAATTGTTCTATAGAGTGGTTAGAGAAAGATCCTTTAAATTTAATTTCAGGAGAAGACTTGAGCGATGTTAATTTTCCATTAATTGCATGTAGATCTATAGAAAAAGTTGAAATTTTAAAGCCATGGGGCAACTTATTATTGGAAAAATAGTTGCATGATAAATCAATAATTGCTTGAAAAATTTCTTAATCCGATACAATAAAAATTAGTAAATAAATAAAATATTTGAAGAAAATTAATATGCAACGAAGTTCAACATGGATACTGAAAAGTTTATGGGGAGCTTGTGAGCGATGGAGCAAATCTGATTGTGTTGATTTAAGCGCTGCATTTGCATACTACACACTTCAATCATTTTTTCCTATTCTTCTAATTTCTCTCTCAATAGCTTCATGGTTCCTCGGAAAACAAGAAGGATTAGATCAACAAATAATTGCTATTGCTGCTCAGCTTTTACCTCCTTCAGTAGTTGAGTTAGTAGAAACAACATTATTTAATTTGATAGATCAAGGTTTTGGGGCAGGTATTCTAGGGGCTATGTTTTTGCTTTTTACAGCAGGAAATGCATATCTATCTCTTCAAAGAGGTTCGGATAGGCTTTGGGAAGATGAAATTCCATCTAAAAAAGTAAATGCTGCTTGGAGAGTGCAAGCCTCGAGGTTTCTCAGAAATAGAGTTGAAGCCTTTTTAATTGTATTCTTTATTGGTTTTTTAATGGTACTTGATCAGATTAGTGCAAATCTTAGAATGATCCCGAGGAACGTTTTAGAAAATCTTTCAAAATCTAATAATCTTATTTCTGATTTACTATTTCAATTACCGCTATTACAAGTTGGTCAGTTTGCAATACCACTCATCGGATTTTCTTTGATGGCTCTTTTGTTACAAGCACTCTTACCCAGTCGAAAAGTTCCTTTGAAACCACTTTTACCTGGATCTTTTCTTATTGGAATTGGCCTAACCACTTTGAACCTAGCAGTAAGTAAAAGTATTCTTTCACTTGGAGTAAGATTTCAAGCATATGGTTTTATTGGAGGTTTTCTTGTACTTACCTTATGGGTATGGTTATTAGGAGTGATTTTATATTTTGGACAATGCTGGAGCGTAGTTATTGCTAGTATGACTTTATTAAATAAAAAAAGGAATTATAAATAACAATAACTAAGATGAATTATTTTGTTAAAGCTAATAAAAATCTTATTACTTACTCATTAATTATACTTATAGTCATTCCAATTTTTGGAATAAACTTTTTCATAAACTTTCTCAGTAATATTCTACTCTTATTAGTTTTAATTCCTCTACTATTAGTAATTTTAGTATTTCTAGGTTTTAACTCGTACAAATCAAAAATCAATACATGTTATAGTTGTGGTTCTATATCAATAGGCTTAAGTGAAAACTGCATGAATTGTGGGGCGAATCTAGAAAATATTAGTAATATCAATCAATTTGACAAAAAACCTAGTGAAAGTACTATTGAAGTAAAAGCAGAAGAAGTAAAGTAAAATTCTAACCTATTCCAATTTGTCGAAGAATACTTTGTCCAGTAATTAATTCAGTACCAAGTCCAATCAGAATACCCATCATTGCCATACGGCCATTCCAGGTTTCTGCGAAATTTACAAATCCAAATCTTGGTTGATTGTCATTATTCATAATTAACTAAATCACTTTAAAATCATCTTAACGTTTTAAGGAAGAATTTATGATAAATAATAAATTATTTATTTAACATGTCTTACACCGTCAACAGGTCGATACTCATCTCCAGTTAATTCCTCATATACAATTGCTGGCAATCCTGTATCAAACATTGTTTGCAAGGCTTCTTTTAGCATGGGATTCCAACCTCCAGTACTAACTTTTCCATGTCTTACAGTCCAGTCCCAAGTCCCTTGAAGATCTCTGGGTAGTCTACCTTCTCTATCTCTTCGCGCGACTAAATCAAGAGATTCAACAATCCCAACAATAACTGGATTTTTACCGTAAGAAGGGGTAAGGCTTAGTTCAAGTCTTACTGGATCTTCTTTAACCATTTTTAAACGAAACCTTGGTGGCAACTTGAGAGATCTAAGTACCGCTGAGACAATTTTTGTTCTTAATTCCAATTTTATTCTTAGATGTAATTTGATTAATCAGTAGTTGAACCTTTTTCTTCTAATGTAGAGTCATTGTCATTCGAAAATCTTACTGTTAATAGCTCCTCCTCTGTTATATTTCCTGATTTATCTAAAAGTTCTGGATGTATTGTGTACTTTTTTTGTTTAAAACTGGGAGTAATCAAACCATTATTTTTATTATCAGATATGCCCCAGCCATTAGACATTACTCTAAAAGCTTTCCAAACTAAATAAGTTAAGGCCGCAGAATATATGATTGGGAAAAGAATAGTCATTGAACTTATAAATTAGTTAGTTTTATTTTTAATATCATAGCCCGAAAAAAAGAAATTTAGCTATTTTAAGTCATTAAATTATTCTCTAGATTCAATTAATTTAATTTAATAGTTATATTTAAATTACACTGATATGGTGTATAAAAATTCAAAGAGCACATAAAAAATTAAAATTGAAAAGATACATCCAAAAGCTATTACTATTCGTCTCCTTAATTACAGTGGGCATATGGTATCCTGCAAATGTGATATCTCAACAGTTGAGTAAAACAAAAATTAATGAAGTTAATTTATATTCAAACGAATCTTTCATAACTAAAGCTGTTGAAAGAACGGGTTCATCTGTGGTGACAATTGATACTCAAAGATATATTAAAGAAAGACAATTTCCTAGAAATTCTCAACTATTCCTAGACCCATATTTTGAAAGATTTTTTGGATTAGATTTACCTAATGACAATCGACCAAGGATAGAGCAAAGCCAAGGAAGTGGATTTATATTTGCAGATGGACTTATAATGACCAATGCTCATGTTGTGAATGGATCAGATAAGGTGATTGTTGGTTTAACCAATGGCAAAAAATTAGACGCAAAACTTATAGGGCAAGACTTTTTTACTGATTTAGCTGTGCTAAAGATTGAAGGGAAAGGACCTTGGCCAATAGCAAAATTAGGCGATTCTGAAAAGATTAAAGTTGGTGATTGGGCTATAGCAGTTGGAAATCCATTCGGACTGGAAAACACAGTTACCCTTGGTATTATTAGCAATCTAAATAGAAACGTCACTCAATTAGGAATATATGATAAAAAACTTGAATTGATACAAACAGACGCTGCTATTAATCCTGGTAATTCTGGAGGTCCACTATTGAATAACGAGGGAGAAGTAATTGGTATTAATACATTGATAAGATCAGGTCCAGGAGCAGGTTTGAGTTTCGCAATCCCAATAAATAGAGCTAAGGAAATTGCATTTCAACTTATAAAAAATGGAAAAGTAATACATCCTATGATTGGGGTAAGCCTAATAGAAGCAAGTAATTCTGAAAGAAAAAATAATGGCGTTAAAGTTGGATATGTAGTACCGAATAGTCCAGCTGAAAAGAGTGGCATCATGATAGAAGATATCATAATAAAAGTAGGTAATAAAGATATTGAAACAGCATCAGACGTTATAGACCAAATAAGTAAAAATGGTATTAATAAACAAATAAATATATTATTAAAGCGTAGAAATAAATTTATTAAATTAAAAGTAATACCAACTGATATGACAAATCTAAAAAATAACTAAAAAGATTTAATTGTCATTCTGTTTAAGTATTTCTAAACACTTAGAAATACATTTACCATCCCTTATATCACAGGTAGTAATGCATTCAAAATAATTTTCAATAGGATCAGAAATTTGAAACTGTTTTTCTTGGAATTGATAATTTTTCATATAAATTATTAAAACTTATTTTTGTATTTTTAAGATTAATCAAGAACGGTAAACTATGTAAAGATAAATGAGTGATCTTACTTAGCCATATGTAAACTTTATTAAAAGTAATCAAACTTTTTTATGACTTTGAGTTTTTTCTAAAAAATATTCGTAATTACCATCATATGAAAATAACTTTGAATCTTTAATTTCGATAATTCTATTAGCAACCTTTGAAATAAAATATCGATCATGCGAAATGATTAATAATGAACCTTTATAATTTTTAATTGCTAATTCTAAGTTTTCTTTAGTTTGTAGATCTAAATGATTAGTTGGCTCGTCTAAAAGAAGAAAATTACTAGGATTAATAATCATGAGCGCCAATGCTAATCTTGCCTTTTCTCCCCCACTGAGTTGTTTAATATATTTAAAAACAGTTTCATTTTGAAAGCCAAAACCTCCTAAAAATGTTCTAACTTTTTTTTGGGACCATTCTGGAGACTTATTACATATTAAATCAATAACCCTTTCTTCAAGTGAAAGTGCTTCAGCCTGATTTTGTTCATAATAGCTAGTAATTATATTATGTTTACCAAGATTAATTTCTCCAATTTCAGGAGATATTTTTTTCATAATAATTTTAAGCAATGTAGATTTGCCGCAGCCATTAGGTCCCAAAATTGCTATTTTCTCCCCAGAAGAAATTTTTAAATTAATATCTAAAAAAAGAATTTTATCCTCGAAACTATGAGACAAATTTTTGATATTTAAAACTAATTTTCCTGAGCGAGGGCACTCTGGAAAATTAAAAACAGGACTTTTGGATTTTACTATGGGAGCCTCAATTTTAGAAATCTTTTTTAATTGTTTTTCTCTACTCTTTGCTTGAGAACTTCTAGTTGCACTAGCTCTAAATCTATCTATATACCTCTTCTGAAGCTCTATTTCTTTTTGTTGTAATTGATATGCCTTATTTTGGGATTCCTCATTCAAAGATTTCTGTTCGACAAAAAAAGAATAGTTCCCATTATATGTTTCAGATTTTCCTCTATCTACAAAAATTATTTTTTTACATAATTTATCTAAAAAATATCTATCATGGCTGATTATAATGACAGCAATTTTAAGCGATGATAGATATTCTTCCAACCAAAAAATAGTTCCTAAATCTAAATGATTGGTTGGTTCATCAAGTAAAAGTAAATCAGGTTTTTGTAAGATTATTTTTCCAAGTGCAACTTTCATCTGCCAACCACCTGAGAAATTGCCAACTAATTTATCAGCATCTTCTATAGAAAAGCCTAATTTTGGCAATATTTTTTCTACATCAGATTGCATTTTATAGCCACCTAAAGCTTCAAATTTTGCTTGATATTTTGCGAGTTGATTTACAAATATTTCTAGTTCATCGGAATTTTTTTTTATATCCAACGATTTCATTTTATTCTCAATTTCTACAAGTTTAATGGCAACAATTTGCATATCTTTAAAAGAACTTTCTAATTCCTGTCTCACTGTAAAATTCAAATTACAATCAAACTCTTGCTTTAAATGGGCAATTTTAGGATTTCCCTCTTTGATGATCGTTCCACTTGTTTGCTCTTCCTCTCCAATTAAAATCTTAAATTGGGTTGATTTACCTGCACCATTAGGACCAACTAAGCCAACTTTTTCTCCTTTCTTAATCTCCCAACAAATATTTTTTAAAACAACATCTGTAGAATAAATTTTGCTTACACCTTCAAATCTAATCACTGTTTTAAAATAGAATTTACAAAATCTGTGGCTTATTTACTAAAAAATATTTTGTGGAATAAAATTAAATCATGAAAAGAATAGAACAAATTGTAGTGATTTTCATAGCTGCAGCTCTTGCAATTCCAAGTTATTGGTTTTTTTGGACTTTGGCGGGTGGAGGTGGCTACAACAAAAGAATAAAACCTATTCCTAATCCAAATAATAATTATTCGAAACCTTTTCCTAAAGACCTCCTCGAGCCTTAATTAACCACATTTTAGTTGCCTCATCATCAATAGTACTCAAATATTCAATAACCTCTTCTTTAGTCACAGAAATATTTAACTCGTTTCCAATATCACATATTTTATCTAAGGCTTTTTTTGGATTAGTTAAGGCTGTCATAAAAAGACTTTGTTTCTTTTTGGAATCGTTGGCTATTAACTTATAAAGCTTTTCAGCATTACTGGACATGATTTTAAAATTTATTTATTTATTTATTAATAGATTATTACTTCAAGCTACATTTTGTTCATTATATTTAATATTAGATAAATCATTATCCACATCTTTTATCTCTTTTGCAGAGGCATCTGCCATACTTCTTGCGTCTAAACATAAAACTTTTCTTAGTTTCGCAAAGTTAGCTGCGTGAGATTTTCTACCATCTTTTTGGGCATAATACTCAGACTGCTGAAGAATATGGTGAAGATGAGTTAACAAATATGGACTAATTACAGCTGATACCAATACGTCGCTATTTTCATTATCGTGAGTATCAGAATTGACTAATCTTTTTTTTGGTTTATCAATTATCGACCTTTTAGGAGAATCAATTTTTCTTGAATTTTTCATGGGACAATAAAACAATTAATTGATACGGACATAAATTCCCTTACTAATAATATACACAAAGATAGTATCCTTGACTAACTGTGTATACTAATAAGTAACAGTTATCAACTTTGACTCATGGCTACCCGTCAAAACTCAACTAATGGGAAGCCTAAATCCCCCAGAATTCAAGTAGTTCTTCCAGAATTAATATGTAAGCAATTAACTATTTTGGCCGATAATGAATCTAGGACAGTAAGTAATATGGCAAAAGTATTAATACAAGAGGGTATAAAAAAATATTTCGAAAAAGAAAGTAAATCACCTGTTTCAGAAAATAATTTAAATACTGATAAATTTAGAGATGAACTTGAAAAACAAAGCGTCAGAAGATTAAAAAGAGCTCCTCAAAGGATTAGATACTATAAAAAATCTGATTAAAAATAATTAATTTTGAGGCAATTTCTGTAAATCTAAAGTTTTACCCATGACTACCAAAATATTTCCTCTTTCCAAAATATACTTTGCTGGAGGATTAACTGTTAACTCTTCAGCAGGTCCTGCAGCAAGAACATTTACTAAATAATTTTTCCTCAAATTTAAATCTCTTAAAGATCTTCCAATAAATTCCTCTGGAACAGTTATTTCATCTATACCAGTTTGATTATCTAGTTCCAATCTTTCGATTAAGTTTGGTCTTACTAATTCTAAACCTAATCTTTCTCCTTGCATCCTAGATGGGAAAACAACTTTATCTGCACCAACTCTTTTTAACATTTTTTCATGCAAGTCACTGGTAGCTCTCGCTATTACTCTTTTCACTTTGCTACCTTCACTATCCTTAGCAATAAGAGTTGTAGTTATACTTGCTTCAATAGGTTCACTAATACCCACTACAACAGTATTCATTTCAAGAATTCCCGATTCCTTCATAGACTCTTCATCTGTACAATCTACAACTCTCGCTTCTATCGAAGGTTCTAATTGCCTTAAATCATCAATAGCTTTTTCCGAAAAATCTGCAGCCAAAACATCAGCACCATTACTAATAAGTTCTCTACAAACTGCGGTTCCAAATCTTCCAACGCCGACAACTGCAAAAGTGAGTGCTTCATTTTCTCTCTTTTGAGACCACTGCCACCAATCAGCCATAATAAAACTCAATCAATTCTAAACATATAGATCAGCCCTAGGATAGCCAATTCTCTTTTGTCTATCTATTCTACTCTTATAAAGAGCCTGCCAAAGTGCACTTAAAAGCAAAAGGATCCCAAGTCTGCCCACAAACATACCCACAATAAGAATAAATTGACCAAAATGATTTAATTTTGCGGTTAAACCAATATCAAAACCAACTGTTGCAAATGCAGATATGCAAGTGAACAGAATTTCTAGGAATGTGAATGATTCTTTTTTAACAAAAGTATTAGTTGTACTAAGCAACATTGCCATTAAAAGAACAAAAAGCAAAGATCCAACTGTGATTCCAACTGCCTTTAGAATAACTTTATCCGAAATTAATCTATTGCTAATAATTACATCTTTCTGACCTCTTAAAGTTGATCTAGTGGCAGCCATTAAAGCAATAAATGTAGTTGTTTTTATACCTCCGCCAGTACCTCCTGTACTTGCTCCAATAAACATAAGCGACATTAATAATAAGAGGCCCGTATCTGAGATAGAGTTCAAAGAAATCGGAAAATTTGTAAAGCCTGCAGTTCTTGCACTAACTGTTTCGAAGATAGATGACATTAACCGTTCAAAGAAATTTAAATCATTAAAAAATTGACTATTTAGCAATGATTCGGTGATAAAGAATCCTAATGATCCGAACAATATTAGAGAAAAACTTGTCCTAATAACTAGTCTGGAATGAAGGCTTAATTTCTTATAAGAAAGATTTTTTTTATGACTCCAAATATCATCAATCACCCGCCAACCCAATCCACCCATAACAATGAGAAAAATAAAAACACTATTAACCAAATAATTTGTTCTATAGTCTTGAAGACTGTTAGACATTAACGAAAATCCTGCATTGTTGTATGCAGAAATGCTGTGAAAAATCGAGGACCATAGTCTTTCCCAATTATTTTGAATGTCTACAAATCCAAAAGAATATAAGACAATTGCACCCAAGGATATAATACTAATCGCAGTAATAGCAATGCTTTGAAAAGTTCGACCAATTCCTCCAACTCCAAATTCATCTAAAGTCTTTCCTTTATCTAATCTAGTTCTTAGCTTTGTCCCCTTCACAACAAACCCTTGTAAAAATGTTGTAATAGCCATTAATCCTAGACCACCTGATAAAAGCATAAAAGCTAAGAAAACTTGGCCAAAGAAATTTAAATCAACACCAATATCAATTATGGTTAAGCCAGTAACGGTTATTGCAGAAGTAGATGTAAAAAATGCTTCCCACAAACCAACCTTTGAAGATGAACATAATGGAGAGCTCAAAATTAAAGTTCCAAGGCAAATAATAAACAAGCCTGTAACAATAGTAAATTGAGGTACAGATAGCTTTTTGTAAGCATCTTTTAAGATATAAACTGGAAATGGGAATTTCACGATATTACCCGTAATTTAAAATTATCAATGCTGGCACAGTAAATGACATTATAAGTGTTAATCCAGCTCCGTATTTTGCGATATCAAAAAATCTATATCTTCCAGGACCATAAACCATTAAATTTGTTTGATAACCCATTGGAGTCAAGAAAGATTGACTTGCACCGAATAAAACAATCATTATTAAAGCGCTTGGTGAAATTTCTAAAACATTTGAGAATTCAATAGCAACAGGCAAAATCAAAGCAACAGAAGCAGCATTACTTATAAATTGCGTAAGAATAACTGTTGATACAAAAATTACGACTAGTGCAAAATAAAGAGGCATTCCGTTAAGGGCAAAGTTTAGATTAACTGCAATTACATCTGCTAATCCAGTTATCTGCATAGCTACACTAAAACACGATAAAGATCCCAGCAATAAAATGACGTCTAACCTAATTGATTTTTGTATCTCTGCAGGTCTTAAACATCCACAGGCAACCATTGCAATCACTGCCAAAAGAACTGAACCTACTAATGGAATATTAGAAACCGAAGGCAAAATCACCATTCCTATTGCAATTGCAATCGATATAGGTTTTTTTATCAAAAAAGGTAAGTCATCTTCGAATTGATCTAAAATAAGTAAATCATTACTCGCTTGCAAACCTCTTATTGAATCTAACGGTGCTTGCAATAATAAAACATCTCCAGCCCTTAAAACAGCTTGGCCTAATCTCTCCTGAACAGTTTGTTGACCTCTTCTTAATGCTAAAACTGTAGCATTATGACGCTGCCTAAATCTTAATTCTCTCAAACTTGCACCGGCTAAAGTTGAACCAGCTGGTAACAAGGCTTCAAAGGTCTTAGTACCTTCATCATCTGAGAAAACATTCGCCCCATCGAAAGATGTTTTGTTTTCTCCTAACAGAATAGTATGTTCCTGCTGCAGCCTAAATAAGTCTGCCCTTGTAACGCGGATTATTAATCTATCATCCGGTTCAATCTTTCTATCAGCCAAAGGAGGAAGAATAACTTTTCCATTTCGTTGCAATTCCAGAACATCAACGTCAAATCGTCTTTGCAATCTACTATTTCTGACAGATTGTCCAACTAATTCTGAAGTAGAGGGAATAGTAACTTCAGTAAAATATATATTCATATCACCATTTTGAATAAACTCCTTATCTCTCCCTCTATCTGGCAAAAGCATGTCAGAAACTAGAATCATATAAGTTGTACCTATAAGCCACACAGGAATTCCTATTGATGTCAAACTAAATAATTCCAAACCTCCATAACCTAATTGTTGACTAATATCACTGACAAGAAGATTTACTGAGCTACCTAATAATGTCAGAGTTCCTCCGAGTAAAGTAGCAAAAGAAAGAGGTAATAAAACTTTTGATGGTGATATATTTCTTCGCTCGCACCAACTTTCAATTAAAGGTAACAAAGAAGCTACTACTGGAGTATTAGGTACAATTCCAGATATTGGAGCAATCAAAAAAGCTATTAAAGAAATTAATTTCCTTGGAGTTCGAATACTTTCAGAAGAAATCAATTCTCTTACTCTATCTAAGGCACCACTTTTAAATAATGCTGAGGAAACTGCAAATAAACCCATAAGGGTAATTAAAGAGGGGCTACCAAATCCAGCTAAAGCTTTTTCAGGAGAAAGAACCCCAGTAGATATAAATATTCCGACACATAACAAACCAGTCAATTCTGGTGCAATAGTATTTCTAATAAACAAAATTATTGACATTATTAAAACAACTACCGTTATAAACGCATCAAAATTATTACTAACAACTGCAATTAAATTCATACAAAACTTATTTAACTCAATATACCCAAAAACAATATTTCAAAAAAGTTTAATTAGAATAATCATTTTTAAGAAACTTTTTTAAAATAAAATTTTTTTGGAATATCCATGAAGATGCAGATTTTAAGCTTTCTGTAATATCAGGCAACTTGGAAGCATATATAAGTCTTCTTGCCTCAAAAGCCAATTTCCCAGATAAAGTAAGCCCAAGCCCAGAAATTGAAGCTTCGCCTATTCCTAAGCTAATCATTTCACCGTTGTCTTGAAATTCAAAGGGTAGAGGATCTTTTCCTTGAATTAAAAGTGCTAAATTATTAGCAAGATGATATCCTTCCTGCATAGCGACCTGAGCAGTTATAGGCAAATCCTCCATCCCTTCAATAACTGAAATATCACCAATAGCAAAACAGTTTTTATGGTTTTCTATTTGCAAATTATTATTAACTAAAATTCGTCCAAATTTTTTTGTTATTTGATCAGTTTCTAAGTAAGACAAATTAGGTTTAACACCTGCTGTCCAAATAACAATATCTTTATCCAAGGAAGTTATTCCAACCTCGCTAGAAATACTAATCTTAGTTTCTGAGACTTCTTTAACTGTGGAATTCAAAAGAACGTTGATTTTTCTTTTTTCTAATGCCTTCTCTGCTTGTTCTCTATTGAAAAATTTGTTTTTATTTAAGATTTCGTTTGATTTTTCAATTACATTAATTTCAAATTGGTCTGTAAATATATCTTTAATTTTGCATGCCAACTCAATGCCAGAGGGGCCACCTCCAACTATGAATAACTTTTTATGCAACGCAGTATCTTGTGATTTTCTTAAAAAAGAATTTAATTTATTTAAATCATGCAAATTATTAAAAAAATAACAATTTTCATCTACACCTTTTATAAAAAAACCATTTGGAATAGATCCTGTACAGATAACAAGATACTGATAACTTAATTTTAATTCGTCACTAAATTCAAGAATATTTTCTTTGAAAGAAATCTTGGTTAAACAATTTTTTAAAAAAGTTATACCCGCATCAGAAAAAATATTTGCAAATTTTGGGGTGGCTTCCCAACTTCTTATTTCTTTACTTAAAACTTCGTACATTAAAGGTTTAAATATAAAGTTAGTTTCAGAATCAACCACAAGAATCGGTAAAGAAGGATTAAGATTCTTTAAATTCAAAGCAAATGTCATACCTGCGAAACCCGCTCCAACTATTACTATTGGTTTTTGTATTGATTTCATTAGAGAAATATTGTTATGCGTAAATGTATTATTAAACTATACGAATAATTTTTAAATTGAGCGAAATAAAATTAAACTCATAATCAAACTGAAGAATGATTGAAAAAATACACAAAAATATTCAAACTAACTTGAGTAAATATAATCAAGAGCTTGTAGATATGAAGCCTCAAGGAATTCTTACATGGGGTTATGAAAAGTTTGATAATCAATTTGCTATTACAACAAGTTTTGGTATACAGTCATCAGTCCTTTTAGATATGGTCAGTAAATTATCTCTACAAAAAAAAATCAAAATATTTTGGATAGATACAGGTTACCTTCCTCCAGAAACATACCATTACGCTGAAAAGCTTATTGATAATTTATCCTTAGAAGTTGAAGTTCTGCAAAGTGAATTATCTCCAGCAAGAATGGAGGCCAAATACGGAAAACTTTGGGAAACAAAAAAAGAGAGTGATTTAGATAAGTATCATGAATTGAGAAAAATAAAACCTTTAGAAAATGGTCTAGAAAAATATGATATTTTCTGCTGGGCAAGCGGTGTTAGATCAAGTCAAACAGAAAATAGAAACAAAATGAAATTCATAGACGTAATTCGTCAAAGATTCTCTTTAAGACCTTTATTAAATTGGACAAATAAAGATATTTTTTATTATATGGAAGAGAATAATTTACCTGCCCATCCGCTTTTTATCAAAGGTTATTCTTCTGTAGGAGATTGGCATTCAAGCAGTCCCGATGATATTAAAACAAAAGGCAGAGATACAAGATTTGGGGGGATTAAACAAGAATGTGGAATACATACTAATAATTAAATTGATCATAGAATAATGGTCTCAGATATAAATTTTCTATTAGTAGGCAATAGTAGGCTTCATTGGGCGAAATATTCTAAAAATCAATCTAAATTCTTCCATACTAAAAAAAAGCAAGAAGTTCCAGAAAATATAGATCTTGAGCAATTAATTTGGGCTTCTGTAGGAAAACTACCAAATTTTTTGCTAAAAAAAGAAAATGAAATAAAAACCAAAGATATCCAATTATCAAATCTTCCTGATTATTTTGGAGTTGATAGAGCTCTTGCCAGTATTGCCGCTTTAAAAATTATTGAAAACCCTTTCAAAAAAGATTTGCTAATTGCAGATTTTGGAACAATATTATCAATAACAAAATTGAATTCAAATGGATCTATTATTGGAGGTCAACTTCTTCCAGGTTTTCTAACACAATTAAAATCAATAGAACAAAATACAAAAAATCTTAAAGTTCCCAAAAAATATGATATTCCGATTAAAAATTTTTTAATAGATACAGATGAAGCAATCTTAAAAGGAGTAATCAACTCTCTTACTGGCGTAATTAATAGTTTATTTAATCCCGAAAAGGATATTTTAATAATCTGTGGAGGAGACTCTCAATTAATCACAAAATCTCTAAAAACTAAAAAAGAAAATATTATCAATGCTCCTAATTTAGTTATGGAAGGGATGATTATTCAATACCTGTCCAAAAAAAGTTAGCTTAACCCAAGGTCTGCAATTATATGATCGGCCATTATTGCTGCTTTTACCTTTAAGTAAATTTTTTCGATATTACCTTCGGTATCAATTAAAAAAGTATTTCTCATCATTCCCATATATTCTTTTCCCATGAATTTTTTCAGTCCATAGCTGTCGTAATCAGAAGAAACTTTGAAAGGTTCTGGATCAGTTAAAAGAATAAAAGGTAAATTAAATTTTTCTATAAACTTCTGATGAGAGGATGCATTATCTTTACTAATACCAACCACAACAATATTATTTTTTTGGAGTATATCCCAATTCTCTTTAAAATTACATGCTTCTTTAGTACATCCTGGAGTATTATCTTTTGGATAAAAATATAGTATTATTCTTTTACCTATAAAATCACTAAGAGAAACTTCTTTCTCAAAAGAATCTTTTAATTTAAATTCTGGTGCTTTGTCGCCAACCTTAAGAGCCATTGAAATTATTAAATGAGTATGAATATAAAATACCAAAAATTTGGTTTTATGAGATTAAAGGTGTGCAAGATGTCGCAACTATAGAAGAAATTAAAACTGCAAACAACCTAACAAATTCAAGATCAAAGATTTTCTTAGAATCAAGAGCTTATTTGCGACAATCACTTTCAACACTTTTTGATTTAGACCCCCTAGAAATTCCAATTAATGCTCAACCTGGAGAACCTCCAAGTTTACCCTCTGGCATGGGAAATATCAGTTTAAGTCATTGTAAAGATGCCATTACTATAGTCTGGCATAAAGACAAAATTGGGATTGATATTGAGAGAATAGATAGAGATTTTAACCATATAAAATTTGCAAAAAAATATTTTTTTAATACCAATAAATCAAACCATAATAATTATTTAACAAAAAATATGATACTAAATCAATGGTGTGCTGTTGAAGCGGCTATAAAATGGGATCATGGAAAAATAGCTAAAGACATTAACTATTGGCAATTTTTTGAAAAGCCAAAAGAGTTAATTCATAAGAAGAAAAATATACATTTAAATTATTCACAGATAAACTTCCATAATTGGAATATCGCTTTAGCCTACGAAGGAAAATCTTCTTTTAATCCTGAGATTATTTGTTGTTCGAAAAATTTTTAATTTTCTTTTCTTCTAAGCAGTTCTTCATATTGAGTTTTTTCCCATCCATAATTATTTGGTTCCCATATTTTTAAACCTCTTAAAGATTTAGGAAGATATTCTTGTATGACCCAATTACCTGGATAATTATGAGGATTGACATAACTATTAGAATTATTTTTTAAATGAAGTGGAACATCAAAAGCATTGGTTGATTTGATTGTTTCAATTGCTTTAAAAATACTTTTCGTACTATTACTTTTTGGAGAAATAGCTAAATATAAAGAAGCCTGCGTTAAAAAATATAATCCTTCTGGAAAACCAACTCTATCAAAAGCATCACAACAGGATTGTACAACTACTATGGCATTAGGATCAGCTATTCCAATATCTTCACTGGCAGATATTAGTAGTCTTCTAAAAATAAAATTAGGATCTTCACCAGCCTCAAGCATATTGGCAAGCCAGAATAAAGTTGCATCTGGATCAGAACCTCTTATTGACTTGATAAAGGCACTTATTACATCGTAATGATTTTGACCATTTTTATCGTAAACAATATTTTTCTTTTGTAGTGCATCCTCTGCTATTGAGAGATTAATGCTGATTTCTCTAGCATCATTTTCAGCAGTTGTTTCTATGGCCATCTCTAGCGCATTGATTAATGTCCTTGCATCTCCGCCAGAAAATTTAATTAAATGACTTATAGCATCTTGAGTTAAAAAAACCTTTTTTGAATCTTTTTGTTTTGAATAGTGATTAATGACTTTTTGTATTATTTTCTGCAAATCATTGTCTGCCAAAGGAAGTAATGTAAAAATAAGAGACCTGCTAACAAGCGCTTTATTAACAGCAAAGAAAGGGTTTTCAGTTGTAGCACCAATAAAAGTTATAGTTCCATTTTCTATTGAAGGTAATAAAGCATCTTGCTGAACCGATGTAAATCTATGAACCTCATCGATAAATAAAATTGTTTTTCTTTTCGAATTTATTAATCTATCTTTTGCATTAGCGATTTCACTTCTTAATTCTTTAACACTTGATAGAACTGCATTTAACTTAATTAATTTTGATCGCGAATTAAAAGAAATAATTTCAATTAGAGTAGTTTTTCCAACACCCGGAGGGCCAGAAAAAATAAAATTACTAATCTTATCGTTTAATATTGCACTTCTTAAAAGCGAATTCTCATTCAGGATTGGTTGTTGACCAAAAAAATCTTCCAAATTCTTTGGTCTTAATTTATCTGCCAAAGGTGCATTATTTTCTATTTGAGAATAATTAGTAAATAAATTTTCTGAATGCATATAAATAAAATCAAAAAATCATTACTTTCAATTCTATGTAATTACTGTAGGAGTTTCCATTTGAGTAAGTTTTGAAATATTCAATAAAGCATCTAAATCATCTATTAGAGGTTTCAAAGCGATCTGAGGATTTAACGAAAGATTCTGTTGAGGATCGAAAAATTTCTCAAAGTAAAGTCTTAATGTTGCACCCTTAGTTCCAGTTCCAGAAAGGCGCACAATTACTCGAGAATTATCATCAAGGACCAATCTTAAACCTTGATTGTCACTTATGGAATTATCAACGGGATCTAAATATGAAAAGTTATCTGCAACTTTAACTAAATGGCCAGCAAAACTATTTCCTTTTAAATTTTCGAGCATAGAAGTTAGATTACCAAAGATTTGATTAGCAATATTTGAGGGAATTGCCTCATAATCATGTCTTGAATAATAATTCCTACCAAATTGTTTCCAATGATTCTGCATCAAATCACTTACCGAACATTTTTTCTCAGCTAAAACTTGTAACCAATACAAAACTGCCCATAGTCCATCTTTCTCTCTCACATGATTACTACCTGTTCCGAAACTTTCTTCTCCACATAAAGTAATTAAATTAGAATCTAAAAGATTTCCAAAAAACTTCCAGCCAGTAGGAGTCTCGAAACAAGGTATATTTAATACTCGAGCAACATTATCAACCGCTGAGCTGGTTGGCATGGATCGTGCCACACCTGTAATACCATCTTTATAACCAGGGACACATTTTGTGTTAGCAGTGATGACTGCAAGGCTATCACTAGGATTTACAAAACATCCACTTCCTAAAATCATATTCCTATCTCCATCTCCATCGCATGCAGCACCAAAACTATAAGATTTTTTATTTAATAACAAATCAGCCAAGTGGGATGCGTAAGTAAGATTAGGATCAGGATGTAAACCTCCAAAATCTTTTAACGGGTTACCATTCATGACACAATCAGGTGTGAGACCCATTTTTTCAACAAAAATATTTTTTGCATATGGGCCTGTAACCGCATTCATTGCATCAAAGATTAACGAGAAGTCTTTTTTTAAAAAATCACTAATTTGATCAAAGTCAAAAATTTTCTCCATCAAATTAGAATAATCTGTTAATCCATCAATAATTTCTAAGGTAGTTTCGTCGTAAGGATAAGTTCCATATTCACTAAAATCAGGTAATTGAATTTTACAAATTTTATAGCAAGTTAGTAATTGTGAAGCCTTGAAAATCTTATTAGTAATTGTCTCAGGAGCTGGGCCACCATTAGAGATATTCAATTTCACTCCAAAGTCGCCATCAATCCCACCAGGATTATGGCTTGCAGAAAGAATAATTCCGCCAATAGCGTCTTCTTTTCTAATTAAATGTGATGTCGCAGGAGTAGATAATAAACCGTATTTTGGAACAATAACCTTTCGAACCTTATGAGCAATGCATATTTGGACAATTTTTTCTATTGCTTCAATATTGCCATATCTGCCATCACCACCAACTACTAATGTAGAACCTTTTAAATCTTCTAATGATTGCAAGATTGCTTCAATAAAAACTTCTAGATAATGTTCTTCCTGAAACTTTAAAGTACTTTTTCTTAATCCAGAGGTACCGGGTTTTTGATCTAGAAAAGGAGAATTAATATTAATTACACTTACTTGATTCATATTTTTAAGAGATTTCCAAAAATCTAACTAAATTAATGAGGCATTTCGGAAGTTCTTAACATAGCGATAAACCATAATGAAGAAATTAATAATGCACTAAGAATTCCATAGTTAACACCAAATTTAGAGATTGTAATTGGAACTATTAGTGGAAAAGTTAATGCCCCTAATAATGGAGTAAAAGCTACAATTTTTTTTAGCATTAATTCAATTTGTTAAAACCATTCAGTCTCAGCATTATCTTTTTCATTAGTATCGTCAAGAGGTGTAGTTCTATCAAATTTCATTGATATACTTTTTTCTTGCTCACCAGATACATCAACAGCTTTAATATCATATTTTTGAGTCCCGTCTCTAAATGGAACTTGAATTCTAAAAGTACCATCTGCAGCAAGAGGCACATCTTCTCCACCTATTGTCAGTTTTGCAGAAGGTTCTGTAGCACCATAAACAATTAATTCAGCATCAGCAACGAGCCAAAAAGATCTATTTTTAACAATTCCACTTCCAGAATCATTTAAACCTGATGACCATTTACCAACACCTGAGTCTGTAAGATTATCATTGAGATTTGTTGAATTTACATTTTCCATAAATTCTTCAGAACCAACTTTTCTTCTGAGAGGAGTGTTAGTTGCTGCTTGGTATAATCTTTCATGCATATCATTTTGTTCAGAAACAACAGAATTGGAAATATCTGGGATCGTCTCAAAAGTAGAATTTAAATTAAAAGGTACAAATTTATCAAGAATTTGCTCAGAAGGATGGGACCCAGGAACATGGCTTATCGAAGAAAATGCCAATGACATCCAGTTAAAACCATATTTGTAACCTAATTCAACTTTATAATCTCTATCTGCAAGGGGAATTGGTAAATACCACTCGGTACTGTAACTATCAACTGCTATCTCCCTTAGTGTTCCTTGATTCAAGTTGCTTCCTTCAGAACCAGATGCATCAAATAACCGTAAACATAATTTATTGGCTCCCAAAGTTTGTGCTTTTTCTCTATCTGCATCAGAAATTTGCCAAAACACATAGGCCCAATCTGGATCTCGGGGTAGAAAAACTACATTTGTTTTAACTTCTTCACTACTATTGAAAACGTTAGACTCAGAAGTTTCTTCAGATTTTGACTCAGGAGGTGTAGTGTATGTTTTTTTTGTAAATTTTTCTTGATACTTAAGTATTAAATCAACTAAAGCAACTTTTGTTTTGCGACTGTAAAGAGGAACCGATAATTTACTTGCTTCTTGACGTAATTGTCTGAGGGTTAGTGAGAGTAATTGATCTTTATTCATAATCCCATCAGCCACTTTAAATTCTCCGTTTTTGTTTGGGATCAGTATGTTCTTTTTTTTTTAGAATTGTGTGTCTTTTTGGCCTGTCGTCAGGATCCTCTGACTACTAAAAAATTCTCAAAATTGATATTTCTCTTCAAAACAGTTGGTATCAAAGAAATTAATTAATTTTCAAATCTTTTTTAAATGTAAATTAATTTTCTTTTTTTTTAAATTTTATTACCTGAATTTGTTAACGACTCAACAAAAATATATTTTTTCTTCGGGATCAGTTCGATAAAAGAGAATTCAGCGTTTTTCGACTAGAAGTACTAAATCATCTATCTCTAAATCCTCAATACTTTTACCTAGTTTTTTTGAAAAAATACTTAATTTTTTCGAAACTGATTCTAACTGCTCATAAAAAAGATCACTAAATTTTTTATCATCAAATTTTTTGGATTGGTTATCACACCATTCTCTCAGGGGATTTTTATTTTGATATTCCAAACTATTATCTACATTGATAATTTTTAAAATCTGAAGGCAATGAGCGAGTATTCTTAAATGATGTTTCTGCATTATAGTTAAATCAAGATTATCAATTTCTTGAATAGTTTCTATGTTTAATAGGTTAGAAAAGGGATCAAGATGATTAGACATTAATTTTTAGTTTTAATAAAGGGAAAAAACTCAATATTGGGGATATCTTTCGTTAAAGTATAGAAAGCTAATTGTAATAAGTTATTTTTGGATAACATGGTCAACGAAAATTTAGTTAAAGATGCAGTAAAAGAGCCTTACAAATATGGTTTCGTTACTGATATTGAAACTGAAAAAATAGAAAAGGGATTAAATGAAGATATTATAAAATTAATTTCACAGAAAAAAGAAGAGCCAAACTTCCTTCTTGATTTTAGATTAAAAGCCTTTAAAAAATGGCAAAAAATGAAAGAACCTGATTGGGCATCATTAGGATATAAAAAAATTGATTATCAAGATATTATTTATTACTCTGCTCCTAAGCAAAAAGAGAAAATTTCTAGCTTAGATGAGGTTGATCCCAAACTGCTTGAGACTTTTGACAAATTAGGAATACCTCTAACAGAGCAAAAAAAACTCACAAATGTAGCAGTAGATGCTGTCTTTGATAGTGTTTCTATAGCCACAACTTTTAGAGAAGAACTTGCTGATCATGGAGTTATATTTTGCTCGATTAGTGAAGCAGTTAAAAATCACGCAGATTTGATTGAAAAATATTTAGGTACAGTAGTTCCAGCTAGTGATAATTATTTTGCAGCACTAAATTCTGCAGTTTTTAGTGATGGTTCTTTTGTTTATATCCCAAAAGGTGTTACCTGCCCTATGGATCTATCTTCCTACTTCAGAATTAATAGTGGAGATTCAGGGCAATTCGAAAGAACACTAATTATTGCTGAAGAATCAAGTTCTGTAAGTTATCTTGAAGGTTGTACAGCTCCAATGTTTGATACAAATACCCTACATGCAGCAGTTGTAGAGCTTATAGCATTGGACGACGCTTCAATAAAATATTCAACGGTGCAAAATTGGTATGCTGGAGATGAAGAAGGTATTGGCGGAATTTTTAATTTTGTGACCAAGAGAGGAAAATGTTTAGGTAAGAGAAGTAAAATTAGCTGGTCTCAAGTTGAAACAGGGTCTGCAATTACATGGAAATATCCTAGCTGTCTTCTTTTAGGGGAAGAATCTGTAGGAGAATTTTATTCAGTGGCTCTCACCAATAATCTTCAGCAAGCAGATACCGGCACAAAAATGATCCATATTGGACCTAAGACCAAATCAACTATTGTTAGCAAAGGTATTAGTGCAGGTAACTCGAAAAATAGCTATAGAGGTCTTGTCAAAATGGGAACAAAAGCTACAGGATCAAGAAATTACAGTCAATGTGATTCAATGTTAATAGGGGATCAAGCTTCTGCAAATACATTCCCTTACATCAAATCTCAACAACCCAATTCTGAAATTGAGCATGAAGCAAGCACATGTAGAATCTCAGAAGACCAACTTTTTTATCTCCAAAGCAGAGGTATAGAATTTGAGGAGGCAGTATCTATGATGGTCAGCGGTTTTTGCAGAGATGTATTTAATCAATTACCTATGGAATTTGCTGCTGAAGCAGATAAGTTGCTGGCACTTAAACTAGAGGGATCAGTAGGTTAATTAATCAATTTCTAAACTGAAATGCAAAGTAAAATGAAAGAACCAGATCCAATTTTAGAAGTTGAAAATCTCTCTGCATCTACTGATAATCTTCCAATATTAAAAGGGGTTTCACTTACTGTCTATCCTGGAGAAATCCATGCCATTATGGGAAGAAATGGATGTGGCAAAAGTACTCTTTCGAAAATCATTGCGGGACATCCCTCGTATAACATAACAAACGGCGATATAAAATTTTTAGGTGAAAACATAAACTCTTTAGAACCTGAAGAGAGATCTCAATCAGGAATTTTTCTTGGTTTTCAATATCCAATTGAGATTCCAGGTGTAAGTAATCTTGAGTTTCTTAGAGTTTCAACTAATGCTAGAAGGAAATTCCTCAACAAAGAAGAATTGGATACCTTTGATTTTGAAGAATTAGTTAAAGAAAAGTTAGAAATTGTGAAAATGGATCCCGCATTCCTATCAAGGAGTGTAAATCAAGGCTTTTCCGGAGGTGAAAAAAAAAGAAATGAGATTCTGCAAATGGCTTTACTTGAGCCCAAGATAGCAATATTAGATGAGACCGATTCTGGTCTAGATATCGATGCTCTAAGAATAGTGGCATCAGGAATTAAAAAAATATCTAATCCACAAACTGGAATTATACTTATTACCCACTATCAAAGATTATTAGATGAAATTAAACCAAATTATGTCCATGTTATGTCAGACGGACAAATCATAAAAACTGGCGAGAGTGATCTTGCTCTAGAGCTTGAGGAAAAAGGTTATGAATGGACAGATAACTTTATAAAAGAGACCTAAACAAATGGAAATTATTGAAAAAATAAAAACCAATAAATCGGATGATAACCTCACAGAAATACAAAAAATCTGTCTTCATAAATTACAATCAAGCCCTCTCCCTAATCCTAAAAGTGAAAAATGGAGGCTTTCAAATAAATCAAAATTGTCAAACTTTTTAGATTACTCAGTTAACGAAAAAGATTCAAAATTTGATATTCCATATCCGAAAAATTCTCAAAGTACTATTAGATTAATAGTTGGTGAGAATTGCCAAATAAAATTATTAAAGAAAAATTATTCAATACAGCAATTAAGTGAGGATGAATTAGAAAAATATATCAAGGAACAGATATCTTTATTTAAGCAAAACGAAAATTGGAGTGACCTACTAAATCTGTCTTTAAGTTGCAAAAAAAATATTTTGGGATTAAAAATAAATGGATCAAAAATTCCTCCTATTGAAATTTTTAGTCATGCATCAAGTAATTCTTTAAACTCAAAAACCTTAGTAATATTTTTAGAAAAGAATTGTGATGTTGAATTATTACAAGTAAATCTTGGTAAAGAAAACTCTTCATTATCTCAATCAACTTTCTTTTGCTTGAAAGAAAATAGTTCTGTCAATCATGGTGTTATTTCTTACGGTAAAAACAGATCCAATCTATTAAATTCTCTGAATGTAATTCAACAAAAAAATAGTGCATACAACTTAGGATCTTTACATTTCAAATTCAATTACGCAAGATTTGAAATTAATATTAAACAATCTACGGGAAACGCTAAAACAAATATCAAAGGTATGCAAATAACAAAAAAAGATGAGCAAATTTCAACCTATACAAAAATAGAATTCAATGGCCCAAATGGATTTCTAGATCAAATTAATAAATCACTTGCTGATGATAAATCACATGCAATATTTGAAGGTTCAATAATAGTTCCAAAAATTGCCCAGAGAACTGATGCTTCTCAACTAAGCAGAAATTTACTTTTATCAAATCTCGCACAAATAGATACCAAACCGCAATTAGAAATAATTGCTGATGATGTCAAATGCAAACATGGAGCTACAATTTCACAACTCAATGAAGAAGAACTTTTTTATATGCGAACAAGAGGGGTCACATTAGCAGAAGCAAGTAAACTACAATTAAGTTCTTACTTTCAAGAAATAATTTCATTTATTCCCATTTCAAAAGATAAATGGGATTTGCTTGATAAACTTTTAAATGAGAATTAATGGAAACGATTCAAAATTTTCCTGAAATAACGAAGAAACACTTTCCTCTTTTAAATAAGAACTTAAAAAGTAATGAGCAAATTGTTTATCTAGACCATGCTGCAACCACACAAAAACCAATACAAGTCTTAAAAAAAATTGATGAATATTACAAAAACTTTAATGCCAACGTACATAGAGGTGCACATCAATTAAGTGCTAAAGCAACAGAAGAATTTGAAAATGCACGATATTTAATTAGCAAATTTATAAAAGCGAATTCAGCAAAAGAAATTATTTTCACAAGAAATGCTACCGAGGCAATCAATCTAGTAGCTAGATCATGGGGAGAATCTTCATTAAAAGAAAACGATGAAATTCTCTTATCAATAATGGAACATCATAGCAATATTGTTCCATGGCAAATGGTTGCAGCAAAAAATAAATGCAAATTAAAATTTATAGCTATAGATAAAGATGGGAAATTAGATATAGACGACTTTAAATCAAAACTAACATCTAGAACTAAACTTGTAAGCCTAGTACATGTTAGTAATACTCTAGGTTGCTGTAATCCAATCAAAGAAATAACTAAATTAGCTAAACAAAAAGGTTCTTTAGTGTTAATAGATGCATGCCAAAGTTTGGCTCATCAAAAACTGGATGTGATTGATCTTAATATAGATTTTTTAGCTGGATCAGGACATAAACTATGCGGTCCTACAGGTATTGGTTTCCTCTGGTCAAGAAAAGAAATCCTGGAAAAAATCCCTCCTCTCTTTGGAGGTGGCGAAATGATTCAAGATGTTTTTGAAGAGACAAGTACTTGGGCAGAGCTACCACATAAATTTGAAGCTGGAACTCCAGCCATTGCAGAAGCAATAGGTCTTGCAGAAGCAATAAATTATATTAACAATATTGGATTGAATGAAATTCATGAATATGAAAAGACTATTACTAAATATTTATTTGAAAAATTAAATCAAATAGAAAATATTGAAATCATAGGTCCATCGCCGGAGATAGATCCAGACAGAGCCTCACTCGCCACCTTTTATATAAAAAATATACATTCAAATGATATTGCTGAAATTCTTGATTCAAAAGGAATTTGCATCAGAAGTGGACACCATTGCTGTCAACCTCTTCACAGATATATAGGCATTAAATCAACAGCTAGAATCAGCATGAATTTCACAACCAATAAGGAAGAAATTGATATGTTTATAGAAAAATTAAAAGATACCATTGATTTTCTAAAAATCAATTCTTAAATATTCAAAGCATTTTTTAAAAATTCTTGAGATTTTTGCATTACTACTTCTTTATTTTCTATGTTTCTAAAACCATGCCCTTCATTATCAAAAAAAATAACTTCTGAATATTTATTATTCTGAATCAAAATTTCTTGAATTTTTAAAGTTTGTTTATAAGATATAACTGTATCTTTTTTTCCATGAAACAATAAGATAGGTTTTTCTATTTTGTTAATATGATTTATCGGTGATCTATTTATATAATCATCATGATTTTTTTCAAAATTTCCAACCAAAGAATTTAAATAATCTTTTTCAAACCTATGAGTGTTGTAATGCATATCCTTCAAATCAATAACAGGATATTTACAAATTGCTGCTGTAAAAATAGACCCATATAATAAACAATTCAGGGCAGTTAACCCACCAGCACTATTCCCAAAAATTACTACTTTTTCACTATCAACTTGATTTGATTTAATCAATTCAAGAACTAGTTCTTTGCAATCATAAGAATCAACAATACCCCATTTATAATTCAACCTCTCTCTATATGCTTTGCCAAATCCTGATGATCCTCCATAATTGACTTCTGCAACAAAAAATCCCTTCGACGTCCAATATTGAACTTCGGAATTATATGATCCATCAAAACATGAAGTTGGTCCACTATGTGCTCTAACAAGGAGCGGTGGCTTTCTAAAATTTTCAAAAAGCGGTCTATAAAGAAAACAATGAGTTGATTTATCTTCAAAACCTTTAAACCAAAATGTTTCAGGTTTTGAACAATCTTTTATATGATCAAAAAATATCTGCTCAGAAAAATTTGATAAAACTTTTTTTGCAAAATCAATTTCAAATAAAATTCCCAAAAAATCAGATCCATAACCCTTTAAAAGAACTTTTTCCCGAAAAACACTGAAATCACTAATTGAAGTAAAAGGAGTAGAAAATTCTTTAACAAATTCAAGATCTTTATATTGTTCCACTATTAAACTATTTTCTTTTTTTGCTACACAAAATAAATTTTTTTTATTCCCTGAAAAAAATGTTATTCCAGTGACCCATTGTGGTGCTCCATATTCAATCAAATTTCTCTCTACTCTTTTCTTAATAAAAATATTCTCAATTTCACTAACATCTAAAAACAATAAGTTCCACCATCCAGAACTATCTTCAGAACATACTAAAAGCGTTTCACTTATCCAATAGGGTTGAAAAAAAGAAACGTTTTTTTTGGAATTTATCAGCTTATTTGAGAATTTTTTTATTTTTTGTATCTCACCATCTTGATCTATTTGAGCAAAACAAAGATCATTTTTCTCCCAGGGCATATATGGAGTATCCCACTCTATCCAGGAAAGTAAGTTAGCAGATACATTAGAAGATAATTCTCCAGCAAAATTTTTAAATTTTTTTATTCGATTAATGTTTTGTTTAGTTTTTTTTAAATTTAAAGAAAATAAATAATCTTTATTATTTATTTCGCAAATTCCATACAATAAATTTTTTGCAGAAATGACAAATGAAGAATCAAAATTTCCATCAATTGATTTAGAAAGTTGATTAGGTTCTTGAACTGAAACGAGATATTTATTTTGGCATCTATCAGTTGACGCTGCCTCTTTAAAAATTTGAAACCATACTGCCTTGGTAATCTGATCTATCCATATCAAATAAAAATTATTTTTAAAATTTATACATTTGTAAGATTTACCACCATATCCATGAAAATTATTTTTAATATTATATTTTTTAGTTGTTAATTTCTGGGGAATAGCTTTTTTGACATTAAATGGTCTTGCAAAAATGGCATTTTCATTTTGACCTTCACCAACAACATCAATCCAAAAAATGATATCTCTAATAATACTTAATTCCTTGAAGGCATTTTTTTTAGATTCAGTTTGCCTAACTTTTAACTTATCATCATTACTCATTTAAAAAAATATAGAGAAAGTAAATTAAAGTGCTAGTATTTTTATAGCTAAACTCTTATCTAAAAACTTTTTTAACGTGGCAAACCATTTTTCACAACTAGCAAAAAAGTCAAGAATAAATGGAAGCGCAGAAAAAATTGCAAAAGAACAAACAGTTAAGCCATCTCTAGATATTTATAAACTTGGTGATGATGTATTAAGACAAAATTCAAAAAGAATAACTAAGGTTGACGAATCGATTAGAAAACTTGCTAGAGAAATGCTTCAAAGCATGTATGCAGCTAAAGGAATCGGACTTGCAGCACCTCAAATTGGAATCAACAAAGAGCTTCTTGTCATAGATGTAAACTTTGAAGACTCAGCAGCAGAACCTCTAATATTAATCAATCCAGAAATTACAGACTTTGGAACAACCCTTAATTCATACGAAGAAGGCTGCTTAAGTATACCTGGCGTATATTTGAATGTAGTAAGACCATCAACTATAAAATTAAAATTTAGAGATGAAATGGGGAGACCACGTAAAATGAAAGCAGATGGACTTCTAGCGAGGTGTATTCAACACGAAATGGATCACTTAAACGGAATATTATTTGTTGATAGAGTTACATCAAAAGATGATTTGAATAAAGAACTTACAAAGGAAGGGTTCAACGAAAAAGACGTAATTTCTATCAATTAATCTAATGACTGAAACTACAATATTTCAAAAAATCATTAATAAAGAAATTCCCTGCGATAAGCTTTATGAAGATGAATTGTGTCTTGCGTTTAATGATATACAAGCGCAAGCACCAGTACATTTTTTAGTAATTCCTAAAAAGCCAATAATTAGTTTATTAGAGTGTATTGAGCAAGATGCAAATTTATTAGGGCATTTACTTTTTGTTGGTAGCAAAATAGCTAAATCAAAAAATTTAACTAATTGGAGAACAGTAATTAACACTGGAGCAGAATCGGGACAAACAGTTTTTCATTTACATATTCATTTTTTATCTGGAAGAAAAATGAATTGGCCTCCAGGTTAAAACTCTCGAAAGAAATATTAATGGGTTATAAATAAATAAAAACAAAATGAATACTCCAGAGTCCTTAAATACAGAATCTAAAAATTTATTCAATTTAATTTCAAAAAATTGGGAAGAGCTAGATGATTCACTCAAAACTAAGTTAATAAAAATTTGGAACGTTTTAACTTATAAATGGCAATTACAAATTTTATTTAATTTACCTTTTCTACTATGGTGGGCATTAGATAAATCTTTTCCAAAAGTTCATGAATTTGATGCAACAATCTTGAATTACTTGAATTTACCTGACTGGGCACTTTCATTTATTGGCTTTGGTCAATAGACTGCTAAAAGTTATAATTTATTTCATAACACTAGTCGAGTAATGAATAAATCAGTTAATAATAAATCCAAAATACTGTACCAATTACAAAAATTAAGGAAGCTATCTCAGCCGTTTTTTCTTCCCATAGATCAATGTAATGGATTTCAATTTATATGGCTTTTGATTTCTCTTCTATTTTGTGTTGGTGGAGTAGTACTTGTTGGTCTTACTGGAATAATAAGTTTTTTTGAAAGCTTTCAACCAATTTTTCTTGACAAGTATTTTGGAGGTGTAGTAAGTACTGTCAATTCAATTTGGGCTGGGAGTTGGGGATTGCTTTTCTCTGCATTATTTCTAATTGGATCAGGAAGCTTTTTTAGCTTAAGACGTCAATTAAAAAACCGTAGATGGTTGCATTGGTTATTCCTTGCGATAATTGTATTAATGCTTTTAGCTGTAAACGGAATAAACGCAGGTATTGGATTCATTGCAAGAGATTTAACAAATGCTTTAGTAGAAAAACAAGAAGATGGATTTTATCGGATATTGGGGATTTACGCTTGTTGTTTCGCTGTGGCTCTACCAATACGGGTTTCCCAAATATTTTTTACATATAAGTTAGGAATAATTTGGAGAGAATGGCTTTCAAAAAGTCTAGTCAAAGATTATATGACTAATAAAGCTTATTACCAGTTAAATCCCAATGATGAAGAACAAACCGATGTAGATAATCCCGATCAAAGAATCACAGATGATACCCGAGCTTTTACCGGGCAAAGTCTCTCTTTCACATTAGGTATTTTTGATGCCCTACTAACATTTTCACTTAATATTCTTATATTATGGAGTATTAGTACAACACTTACTTTTTCTTTATTTGGTTACGCCGCATTTGCAACTTCTATCCTCTTAATTGCTGGAAAAAATCTTGTAAAGATTGACTTTGATCAACTAAGATATGAAGCAGATTTTCGATATGGCTTAGTACATATTCGAGATAATGCCGAATCAATAGCCTTTTACTCTGGGGAGAATCCTGAGCGAAGTGAAACTGAAAGACGCTTAGGAGAAGTGGTGAGAAACTTTAATTTACTGATTATATGGAGAGTAATAATAGACGTCATGAGAAGGTCCATTAATTATGCTGGAAATTTCTTCCCATATTTAATAATGGCAATCCCTTATTTTAAAGGTGATATTGATTATGGACGCTTTATTCAGGCAAGCTTTGCATTTGGAATGGTTGAAGGTTCGTTATTTTTCATTGTTAATCAAATCGAAGAACTTGCAAAATTTACTGCTGGTATTGGCAGATTAGAAGGATTCCAATCAAAAGTTGAATCCATTAGTCAAACCAACCCCACAAGCAATCAAAACGTTATTTCAGATTACCCCTCAATTCTTATTAATAATGCGGACCTTTGCCCACCAGGATCAAATAAAACAATAATTAAAAATTTAAATTTGAGCATCGACAATAATCAATCACTTTTGGTAGTAGGACCATCTGGGTGCGGGAAAACATCTTTACTAAGAATGATTAGTGGTTTATGGGAACCCGATCAGGGAGTAATTAAAAAACCAAAAATTGGGGAATTATTATTCATACCTCAAAAACCATATATGCTACTTGGTTCTTTAAGAGAACAATTATGTTATCCCACAGAAGTCAATAAATTTAGTGATGAACATCTTACTTCTGTACTTCATGAAGTGAATTTAAAAACTTTAGTGGATCGGTATCCTAATCTTGATATCAAACAAGATTGGCCACGAATTCTTTCATTAGGCGAGCAACAAAGATTGGCTTTTGCAAGACTCTTACTAAATTCTCCAAGATTTGCAGTACTTGATGAAGCAACAAGTGCTTTAGATATTAACACTGAAAAAAAACTATATAGTTTACTTAAGGAAAGAGAACTTTCTCTTATTAGTGTTGGACATAGACCTAGCTTAAAAGATTTTCATGAGAATATTTTAGAATTAAATGGGCAGGGAGACTGGAAATTATTGACGTCTGATAAGTATAATTTTAAGGATTGACAAAAAAAATGAATTCGAAAGAAGAACAAACTAACTCAGAAGTCACTAATCTAGAGAATGAGAGTTTTATAGAACAGCAAAAAGATCCAAATTATATCGATGAACAAATTGGAGATAATCAATTAGATGAAAAATCGATAGAAATTAAAGATGAATATAAATTTGGATGGAGTAGTTATTCTGAAAAAACTAATGGAAGATTTGCAATGATTGGCTTTCTTTCAATAATATTGATTGAACTATTTAGTAAACAATCGTTTTTAAAATGGGCAGGAATCCTATAATTAATCATCAAATCTAGAACTGTTATCTCTAGGTTTTTTCTTGTTTGTTCCAACGTTATATCTGCTATTTTGATTTTTTGAACTTGATCTAGCTGAAGAGCTTACTCTACGAGTCTCACGTGGTTTTTTAGCCGGAATAGCATCTTTAAATGAAGCATCTTCTACTTGAGCTGTTGAAGTTTGCTGCCTAATAGGGGTTCTTGTAGGTTTCTTTCTTAATGGAGAAGAATCAGCAGGAGTAGAGATATTATCTTGTCTAGAAACTGTACGATTCATTCTGGGTCTTGAACCTGTTTTAACTTCATCTCGAGATAAATTTCTTCTTTCACCAAAGTTATTTGTTCCTGGTTGTTTCCTATTTCTATCTTCAGAAGTCTGTCTTCTCCTTCTTATAGGCTCGTCATTTTCAAACTGACTTATTTCGTCCCTTGTAGATGGCCTACTTCTACTTGCTGCAGCAGAGGGTATAGCTCTTGAAACATTCCTCCTACGAGATCTGCCCTCCATATAGTCTTCTTCAAATTCATCTTCTTGAGGTTTAAATCTTCTAGATGGCCTTTCAGATTCTTCAAATCTATCATAATCGTCATTAAATCGACCTCTAGAATTTCTTGGAACATCAGAAATAGGATCATCATCAAAATAAGATGACCTTCTAGCTTGATCAGTAGCAACTCCCCTCAATCGCACACTTTCATATGCGAAAAAAACTGTAGTTCCTGCTAATAAAAACTGACCAAACTGAAGGATAGGATCTAACCTCCAGCCTTGAAAAAATAATATTCCTCCGCACAAAAGTCCAATTGCTGCGAAGAAAACATCATAATCCCGAGCCAAGGCAGGCTTAAAGGACCTCAAAAAATAAAGGCCTCCTCCACATACCGCGAGAACTATACCAACAATACTGGCCCAATTGAGACTAGCATTGACCACATTCTTTCTCCAAAAATTTATTTTTTAAAGGGTTACTTATATCCCCTATATATAGTGTACTTAAAACTTCTACAAAATCTAGCGTCTTCCAGTAGAAGTACGATCGAGGGAATCTTTCTGACTGACAAAAATCAAAAATGCAGTGGCTGGAATAACGATAAGTAAGGCAGCAGCAATAAAACTACCTATCATTCCCACTGCGGAATTATTTGCAACTTCAGCAGAAAAATCTGCGGCTAGTAATAAATTTGAGATTTGAAACACTTTTTAAATATTAAATTCTCAATTTATAATACGAATTAAATACGTTTCAATGGGTTATTTATTAAGATGAATTAAATAATTGTGATTTCCTTGCTTGTAAACTCTCTTCAAATTTTAGATATTAGTTTAGGAATTTCTCTTTCATATCTAACTATAGTTTTTCTAATAAGATTAATACTTACTTGGTACCCAAAAATTGATTTAAGTAAAGGTTTATGGTTATTAGTTTCAATACCATCAAGCTCTATTCTTAATTTAACAAGAAAACTAATTCCTCCTATTGGAGGCGTTGATGTTGGACCCGTAATTTGGATCGGATTTATAAGCTTTTTAAGAGAAATATTAGTGGGTCAGCAAGGGCTTATAAAACTTGCATTGCATACACATGTTTCATAGAAATCTTTTAATTATTTCTCAGTAATTTGGCAATAGTTCTTCTTCTACATATTTAGTATGTATCTTACCCTGCTTAAATTTAGATTTATTCAGTAAGGTTAGATGAAAGTTAATTGTTGTAGGAATACCAGTTACTGCACATTCATTTAAAGCCCTATTCATACGTTTAATTGCAGTATTACGATCCTTTCCCCAGACTATTAATTTACCAATTAATGAGTCATAGAAAGGAGGGATTTCGTAGCCTGTATAGACATGACTATCCACCCTCACCCCAGGGCCACCAGGAGGAAGCCAACCAGTTATTTTTCCGGGTGATGGTCGAAAATTGTGAGAAGGATCTTCAGCATTGATTCTACATTCAATGGCATGTCCGTTTAAATGGATATCATCCTGATTAAATTCCAAGTTTTCTCCGCTTGCGATTTTAATTTGCTCAGCTATTAAATCAACTCCTGTAACCATTTCAGTAACAGGATGTTCAACTTGAATCCTAGTATTCATCTCCATAAAATAAAAATTATCATCATCATCAACTAAAAATTCAACTGTCCCCGCCCCTTCGTAGCCGATACTTTTTGCAGCAGCAATAGCTGCGTTCCCCATTTTTTTTCTTAGCTCAGTATTAATTGCAGGACTAGGAGACTCCTCTAGTAACTTCTGATGTCTTCTTTGAACTGAACAATCTCGCTCTCCTAAATGAACAACATTACCCGACCTGTCGGCCAAAATTTGAATTTCTACATGTCTTGGCTTCTTGATAAATTTCTCCATATATAAACCATCATTACCAAAAGCTGCTTCTGCTTCGCCTTGAGCTGCTTTAAACATTTTTTCTAGATTATCAGAGTTTTCAACCAACCGCATACCTCTTCCGCCTCCTCCAGCAGTGGCTTTAATAATTACCGGATAGCCGATATCATCTGCCAATTTATAAGCTTCATCAACATTTGATAACAAGCCTTTACTACCAGGTACTGTTGGAACTCCAACTGCTTCCATTGTTTCTTTAGCTGTAGATTTATCTCCCATAGATCTAATAGCTTTAGGAGATGGGCCAATAAAAACTATGCCGTGATCATTACACATCTCAGCAAATTTATCATTTTCCGCAAGAAATCCATAACCAGGATGAATAGCATCAACTCCTCTCGATGTAGCAGCAGCAAGTATATTGGGAATATTTAAATAACTCTTATTACTTAATGAATCTCCTACGCAAACCGCCTCATCAGCAAGCTGAACATGCAATGCTTTTTTATCAACAGTGCTAAAAACTGCAACGGTTGCAATACCTAGTTCTCTACAACTTCTGACAATTCGTAAAGCTATTTCTCCACGATTAGCAATTAAAACTTTTTCAACCATTATGAAAATAAAATTGAAGAAATGAAATAAATTAAAATAAAAAATTATTTGCCAAAGTATTCAACAAAATTTTTTAGTGATCAGAGGACATTTTTTACAATACAACCTAAAACGTTATATATGTATAAATATTTGTTTTATGCAATAGAAAAATTATTCATCATATTCAAAAAAACTCTTTTCATACTACATGCTTAATTCAGCCAATAATGTATTATATTTTTAAGGTTTAAGCGTCCCCAGGCTGCTGAAAACCCTTTGCGGACGTGGCGGAATTGGTAGACGCGCACGTCTAAGGAGCGTGTGGCTTCGGCCTTGCGAGTTCAAGTCTCGCCGTCCGCATTTAATGTATTCAGGTTTAACTGCAATGAAAAAAGAATCAGTTGCAGTAGTTATAATTTCCAATGGTCCTGGTGAATTAACTACATGGGTAAATCCTGTAGTAGATGAGCTAGACAAAATAAATAAATCACTATGTGATGAAGATAAACAAGATTTCACTCTTAGGTTAGTCCTTGTTCCTTGCCCAAATGCCACTGGTAAAGAATTTTTAGTTGCAAATTCATGGAATAAATTCGAATTAATTACAAAATCCAAAAGTTTTTGGAAATTATTAATAAAGCCACATTCTTTTGCTGATTGGCCAAAAAAAGGGATAGTTATTTTCCTTGGTGGGGATCAATTTTGGAGTATTTTATTAGCTAAAAGATTAGGTTATTTAAATATCACATATGCTGAATGGGTTTCACGATGGCCTAAATGGACCAATGAAATTGCTGCTATGAATGAAAAAGTAAAAGATTTAATACCTAAAAGATATAAATATAAATGTAAAGTAATTGGCGATTTGATGGCAGATATCAAATTTAATAGCGAAATATCACTAAGAAATAAAGAAAAACACTACATTGCATTATTGCCTGGTTCTAAGAAAGCAAAACTTTCTATTGGAATTCCTTTCTTCTTAGAAGTTGCAGATCATATCGCTAAAGAAAATCAAAATATAAATTTTATAATCCCCATTGCACCAACTACTGATAAAAGTGAATATTTATTTTTTCAAAGCAACAAAAATCCAATTGCTAAATATTACTCATCAAAAATCAAAACAATTAAAAACTTAAAAGAGTCTAGTTTTGATTATGTAATTGAAACATCAAAAAAAACAAAGATTTATCTAATCAAGAAACATCCTTGCTATGAAATATTAAAAGAATGTGATCTTGCAATTACAACTGTAGGAGCAAATACTGCAGAATTAGCAGCAATTAGTCTTCCAATGTTAGTTGTTCTGCCAACTCAACATTTAAATATGATGAACGCTTGGGATGGTATTTTTGGAGTAGTTGGAAAAATTTCATTCATAAATAGATTCATAACTTTTATAATTAAAAATTTCTATTTTAAAAAAAAGAAGTTTTTTGCTTGGCCAAATATTAAAGCTAAAAGAATGATAGTCCCTGAAAGGATAAGTAATATTTCGACAATAAAAATTGCAAGAGAGGTATTATTTCTTATTAAAAATAAAGATCAATTAAAAAGTATTAGGGATAATCTAAACAAAGAAAGAGGCGATAAAGGTGCTGCAAAAAAACTTGCTTATATAATTGTTAATTCAATAAAAAAACTTTAACAATTACCAGGGATCATCAATTTCAAACTTTTCTGATTTTTTATTATCTTGAACTAAATTTTGTTCGTTTAGTGGTTCAATATCTAAAGTTTCAGTTGCATTTTGAATTGGTCTTTTCGAAGCTAAATTAGTATTTGATTGTTTTTTTTGCTTTAAACTAATATTGTTTTTTTCATCTATTTGATTAACACTATTTTGATTCTGGATCTGATCAGAATCATCATTATCCATGTATAGCTTTTTTCTATTATTTATTTCTTCTTCAGAACCCTTTATTTCAACATATTCAAGTTCATCTTCATAATCATCTCCATAATCATCTTCATAATCATCTTGTTCAACAACTTCTTCATATTCCTCGACCAAATTGTTTTGCTGTTCTGATTCAGAACCTGAAAGTAACTGATTCTCAACAGGTACGAGATTTGCTGAGTATCCATTTACTTCCCTTTCATCCCATGAAGAACCCCCGACTCCAAGTTTCTCAAGTAGTCCACTACTTAGTTGCTTCAATTTCTCTTCCGCGCCTTCATAAACAATAATCCTATCGGTACCGCTACTTACAATTTCCTCAACAGGTATCTCCCAAGTACTTAAAACTCCCTCGCCTAAAAGCGGAACACCAACAGCACCCATCACAAGAGATATCAAATCCCCAGTCTCAATATCAAAAGAAAAGCCAAGAACTCTTCCCAGAAGTTGTCCAGATTCTGTAATCACTTGACAATTAATTACCTTCCCATACCTTTCTGGAGAAAAACTCTCACTCAAAGAATCTAGGGAATCAACTAATATGACATCTCCAACTTGCTTTATACTTTCTAAAGGCATCCATTTTGGCAAACCTGGTAAAAATCTTGTAAGTGGATTATCTCTTAGTCCCAAAGCGACCACCTCTCTTCTATCAATATCAACAACAACTTCGCCAACTACCCCTAGCCGCCTTCCAGTATCAGTAGTTATCACTTGTGTTCCCATTAATTCTGACCTTAACCATAAACGTTCACTAGGAACCGAGTTAGGGAGATTCTTATTAGTAGATGTGTTAGACAAGCTCATAAATTTCTTTTTATCATTCTGACGTATAAATTTAAAAAAGTGTGTTTATGCAGCATTTGGTAACCCAAGGACTTGAGTATTAGCTCCTCTTGCTTGCGCAACCCCAATTGTTCGTTCAGATGCACTAATCATAGGCCTTCTATGACTTACGACTATAAATTGAGCATTTGATGACTGATTTGATATTAGTTTTGACAACCTTTCAACATTAATACCATCTAAAAAACTATCAACCTCGTCTAATGCATAAAAAGGTGAAGGCTTATACTTTTGCAAAGCAAATAAAAAACTTAAAGCAGTTAACGATTTTTCACCACCTGACATAGACGCTAATCTTCTGACATTTTTTCCCTTGGGATGAGCCACTAAAGTTAATCCTCCTTCTAAAGGAGAATTAGGATTTTCAAGTTGAAGAAATCCATCTCCATCAGATAAATTTGCAAAAATTTCTCTAAAATGTCTATCAACTTCTGTAAATGCTTGCATAAAAGCTTCTTGACGCATCGTAGATACAGTTTCTATTCTCAGCAATAATTCAGATCTTTCACTAGATAGAATTTCTAATTTTTCTCTCAAACCATTTAATCTCTCAATTAATTCTTCTAGTTCATCAAGAGCCAACATATTGACAGGTTCTAAGCTTTCTAGTTTTGCATTTATAATCGAAATCTCTGATTGCAAAGATTCAAGATTCTTCCCTTCATATTCTCCAAACTCCGGGGAAGGATTAGGTAGATCTTTTTTATAATTTTCTAATTTTATTTTCTCGCTCCTCATCTCTTCTTTAAGGGAATGCATATCCCTTTCAAGATATTCAAGCTTTAACAGATAGTTATTATATTCTTGCCTTTTATTTGAAATTGAAGAGTTTAATTCATCTCTTTTCCTTCTCAATAAACCTAAATTCTTCTCTAGAGAATTTTTTTGATTATCGAGATCTGAAAGCTCTTTTTTAAATTGATCTCTTTTTTCTATCCATTTACTATGAGCAATTGCGAGTTGTTTAATAGATTCCTGCAAGTTTTTTTCTTGTAGAAGAGTAATTTTTAATGAATTATTAATACGCTCTTTATTTAAAACAAATTGATTCTTTCTATCTAGTAATGTATCTCTCTCTTTAATAAGTAATTCAAGTTTTTTATCAAGATTAGTAAAATCGTCATTAAAAGCTATTAATGATGATTTTTGATTTTTTTCATAATTTGCTTTTTGAATGGTTTGTAGTTGATCAAACTTATCGTGATAAGGCTTCAATTGATTTTTTAAATGACCTAACTCGTTAACTAATAAATTATTAGCAGTATCAAGTTTATTTAATCTGGATTTACAATCCTCAATTCTTTGCGAGATAGCTTTAAGAGAATCTTGATTTACTTCAATTTCTTTATTAAATGAGGCACAATCCTCAATTATTTGACTGCGGTTAGAATTTAATATACTAAGTCTATTATTTTTTAATATCAAATCATTATTTGACTCTTTTAAAGCTTCTTCGATAACTAATAATCTTTCTTTTATAGGACTGGAATCATCAATATCATTATTAATTCCAAACCTATAAGCTAAATCTTTATTTAACTTACTGCCTCCGGTAATAGCACCACTTGCTTCTAATAATTCACCACTTAAGGTAACCAACCTATTATTTTGTGTAGATAACCTAGCTGATGATAAGTCTGAAAAAACCAAAGTATCTCCAAAAACATATCGAAAAACATCTGTATAAACTTCATCAAAAGTAATTAGATTAATAGCTTTATCAATAAATCCATTATCCCTGTTATTTTCAAATCTTGAAATTGCATAATTCTTTTTTTGGCTTTTAATTCTATTTAAAGGTAAAAAAGTTAATCTTCCCGCTTTCTTCTTTTTAAGAATTTCTATTGCTTTTGCAGCAATATGATCATTATCAACAACAATTTGTCCTAACCGATTTCCAGCAGCAATTTCTAATGCATATCTATTTTTCTCACTGACCTCTCCAAGTTGAGCTACATAACCATGTATACCCTCTAACCCTGCTTCTAAGAGAATTCTGAGAGCATATGAACCTCTAGATTCGTTTAAAGCTTCCTTCCTGCTTTCGAATCTAGATAAATCCTTTTCAAGCCTTAATTGCTCGTTATTTAACCTTGACTTAGTTTTAATTAATAAATCGATTTCATTTTTTAAAGAATTAATTTCTGCGCTATTACTGGCCAAGTTTTTATTCTTTGTATCAGTTGTCTCTTTATTTCTTTGATTTCCCTGAAAAAGTTTCTGCTTTTCTAAGTCTAAGGATTCGATCTGTGACAATATCTCATCTTTTTGAATATTATTTTGAATAGTTTCTTCTTCAATTTTCCTTTTTTTTATTTCCAAAGGATTAATTTGATTTTTTATACTTTCAAGCTCAGCATTTAATTTGATACTTTGTTTTGAGAATTCTCCAGATTCTCCAGCCGCATCAGAAAGTTTTTTTCTGGATAGTTTGTGTTTTAAAGTGAGATCATCAATTTGCAAGTTCAATTGATTTAAAAAATTATCATCGAAATTTTCTTGTCTCATTTTTTCTGATTCGATATTCCTCTTAGAAATTGCAATTTCATCTCTCTGTTTTTGTAATTTAATACCTTCTTCTTTATTCAGAATTGATATCCTATCAAGTTCTCTCAAACTGGAGTTAATACTTCCAATATCAGAATTAACTTTTATCAATTTATCTTCTCCTTTCTCCTTAAGCTCATCAACAAGTATTTTCAAAGCATCTTCTAAAACTGATATTTCTTTACTGATAGATTCTTTTTGTTTATTAAATAAGATTTTATTTTTTTCAATTTCACTTTCTTTTTTTTCTATAGATTCAACATGTTTAACTTGTTTTTCAAAAATAAGAACTTTCTCTAATTCTATTATTTGTAATAGTTTTGCCTTTAACTCTTTATATCGCTTTGCTTTTTCACATTCTTTTTCAAGCTTATTTTTACTAGATTGCAATTCATTTTCTAAAATTTCACATCTTTCTTGTCTTTCGAAAACATCATTTAATTTTGCATTAGTTTGTTCTATTCTTGTATCAAAAAGTGCGACTCCTGCTAATTCATCAATAAGATTTCTCCTCTCCTTGTTATTCATTGATACTATTCTTGTTACATCACCCTGCATAACAACATTGCTACCCTCAGGATCAACACTGATATCTCTTAATATTCTCTGTATTTGTTGCAAGGTACATTGTTTTCCATCAGAAGTATAAGTTGAAGCATAAGAACCACCTGGCATAAGCCTTAATTTTCTAGAAACTAACCATTCTTTTTGACCTTTATTAAGGGCAATTTCTTCTTCTTCTAGTTCCAAAGGCGGAAGGTCCTCTCTGGGAGACCAATCTTGAATATTAAATTTTACCGATACAGATGTTTCTGATGACTTACCCTCTTTAACTTTGGAGTTATTTATTAGATCTGGTAATCTTTCAGCCCTCATACCTCTACTATTAGCTAGACCTAAACAAAATAAAATTCCATCTAAAATATTACTTTTTCCAGAACCGTTAGGACCTGTAACCACTGTGAAACCTTCTTCAAGAGGTATTTTTACATTTCCCCCAAAAGATTTAAAATTTTCAAACTCGACCTGATTGATATGTACCAATCTCAAGTCTCAATAGCTAAATAAGAATAACTAATTTGCAAAAATTCTCAATAGAAATATTACGTTTATTTATAAATGAGTATTAATAACTTTCGCTCAATCTGCAAAAATTACCCGAAATTTCAAACAAGCCATAAAGAAGTTCACCATCCAAAATGAATCTATAATGTTCAGAGTCCAATTTATCAGAAACACTTTTAAATATTCCATGATCAATTCTTTTTACAAACCCTCTATTATCAGAAAGTTCATGTTCTGTCCTAGAAAGCCATACAAGTCTATGATTTGGCTGCTTAATAATTTCTATAGAAGCTTGATTTAATAAAGGTAGTTTTAAAAATTTCCAAGTTAAACAATCTATACCATTTTCAACAAGTAAATCATAATGAATATCTAACGAATTAGCAGAATAAACTCTATGTTCAAGCAAAACCCATTTATTCATTATCTGATTAATAAATAAACCGAATCTATTTTCAAAACAAAGTTGAGATAAAGATATATTTTTTATTAAAGATAGATCCTGTTATTTAATTACCTGCATCAGGTACAAATCTTAAAGCAATGAATAGCAAACTTCCAGCTCCAGCTATAGCTGCAGCTACTAATCCAAAATCTGTAGGGATTGTGCGGGATGCAAAAATTAAGGATGCAAATGTAATATCCATGATGAAATTTAAACTTATTTAATAAATTCAGTAATAGCTTAACAAAACCTTCTTGCAGAACAGAGTAGATAAATAAAATGTAAATAAAATTTTATATGTTTTTATTCTATATAAATCGAACAATTCTTTAGATAAGGGTTCCAAATTAAGAAAATAGGGTCTAATCTTAAAATAAATAAGTTTAAATAATGGAGACTTACCATCCTCCCAAAGAAGTAGAAGAAAAAGAAAATAACTCTGATCTCCCTGAAAAAGAAGTTATTTCGGAAAAATGGTTACTTGAAAAAATTGACAGTTTAATACCTTTAATAAAAGAAAAATGGCCTAACATTGCACAACAAACCATTGAAGCAACAAAAGGGAGTATTGATGATTTAGTTGAAGTAATAGCTAGCCATAGTGGAACCTCAGTAATCGGAATAAAAAGCCAACTATTTGAAATCATTGATTCAATAAGAGAAAACAATTGGGAAATATCGGAAAAAATTGAACCTATCGAAAGTCAATTAGAAGAATTATTAGAAGAACTTAACAATACACTTAGACCAAAAATAGAAAATCCAATAAGAAAAAAACCACTATTATCTATTGCTATTGCTGCTGGTATTGGTTTACTAATAGGAACTATCCTTAACAGTGGCAGAAAATAATATGGAAAAACCAAAAAATAAAAACTTTGCAAGTACCGCCTCGAGAATATCAGCGATCGCAAGTTCAGTGATGGATTTGCATGTGAGAATAGCTCTTCAAGAAGTAGATAGAGAAAAAAGAAGATTAATTAGTGGTGGAATATTCTTGGCAATTGGCATTACATTATTATTATTTGTACTAATTTGCATCCATATTATTTTTTATCTTTTTCTAACAAAATTTAATAACTTAAATATTGAATATAATTTATTACTAATAATGTTTATCGATTTATTTCTTGCAGGCTTAAGTTTGAAGCTTGGAGGAAAATTAGCTAAAGGACCTTATCTTCCTCAAACATTAGAGGGTTTAGGCAAGACAACAAAAGCCGTTTTAGGCAAAAAATAAATTACCTTATTAAATACTTTATCCATCTACAATCTATTCCCCCATTACTAACCGGAATTTTCAATGAAGATTTCATTTTCAAATATTTTGTTAGTTTTGGATTTCCACTTAGCAACCAAAATTCCCAACCTGAAAAGTTGTTCTTTAGGAAGATTCCCATTTGTTCATATAAACAAATCAATTCATTTTCATCGCCTAATTTTTTGCCATATGGAGGATTACACAGAATGATCCCAGGTAAACATTTTAATTGTAGTTCTAAAAAATCATTATTTATAAGCTCAATATAATTTTCGAGTCCAGCTAATGATCTGTTTACATTCGCCTGCTCAAAAACCTTTTTATTAATTTCACACCCTATTATTCTTGGTAATTTTTCATAATTGATAATTTTATTTTTTGCCTTATTTTTTTCATTAAGATAAATATCTTTCCTAAAGTCCAACCAATTCTCAAAAAGATATACTTGATCAATATTTATGGGAACTCCAAGGAATTGGTTGACTGCCTCAATTAAAAAAGTACCGGAGCCACACATAAAATCTATTAATGGAACTTTGCCATTCCATTGAGTCATATTTATCAATCCAGAAGCTAAATTTTCTTTTAATGGAGCGTTTCCAATTGCGGGTCTATAGCCTCTTTTGTGTAAGCTTTCTATGCTGCTTTGAAGGCTGAGAATTGCTCGATTATTATTTAAATGCAGATGAATTATAAAATCAGGATTATCTAGAGAAATATTTGATCTTTTATTCCAAACTGCCTGTTGCAAATCAGTTATAGAATTTTTTACTTCAAGAGCAGTGAAATGAGTATGACTTAAAGAAGAAGTTCTCCCAGTTACTTGAACATTAAACGTTTTATCAAAGTGCAACCAATTTAACCAATCAAATGATTCTCTAACCCCCGCATATAAAGATTGCTTGTCATAGCAATTAAAACTTGCAATTTCTCTATAAAAACGAAAAGCTAATCTGGAATAGAAATGAACTCTATAAAAAGTTTCAAAATCACATTCAAAATTAATAAATCTTTTATAAGTATTAATATTAAAGCCGCCTAAATTTGAAATTTCTTCTGCTAAAGATTTCTCTAGTCCCTCCGGAGATGATGCCACTACATTCATATACGATAAAACTTAGTAAAAAAACTATTCAATAACCATTTTGCCTGTCAGAATATAAATGTCCAATTGGACTAGGTGATCTCAACCGATGTTTCGGACAGCGGTTCGATTCCGCTCAACTCCACTATTCGGGGTTGTAATGGTTTCGACGGGGCATAAGGAAGGTGACTGAAGCCGGCTCGGTTAGAGCAAAAACACAAATGCTAACAAAATCGTTAGTTTCTCCCGTCAAACAGCACCAGTTGCTGCTTGATCCTAAAGGAGATGGGGTTATATCAGCCTTATCAACCAAATGATACTAGGAGTCTGGAAGGACTCCACTTTTTTAAATAACTAAGAAATTGTAATAGATAATTTATTAGCGTGTAAATATTGCTGCAAATGCTTGTATTAAAAAGAATTTTTTTAATTTTATAAGTATAAATACTGAGAAGATAAGTTTTAAATTAATTTATCTTATTAAAAAATCGAATATTGCAAAATGGAATCTAATAAAAAACTGAATGACTTGATAATAAATCTCAAACCAAAAGTTATTAGATTCACTGGCGAAAAATTTCCTAATGAACTATGGAAGAATGGTTGTCAAATAAAAAAAAATAAGAAAATATCTAGCTAAAAATTTAATTAAATGCTTGAAAAAGGATTTTTAGGCATTTTTTTTAAACATTTTTTTGACAATTCCTGAAGTACTTGAAATTCACTTTTATTCAAATTCCACTTGAATACATTCGATACATCTATAACTTGAGATTTTTTTCGCATTCCAACGAGCGGAATAGCTCCTTGATAACAACACCAATTAATTGCAACCTGCGCTTGGGAAACTGATCTTTGATTTGCAATTCTTTTTAAACACCTTCGCAATTCATATGTTGGTTTTTTATAGTTTTCAAATAATGCATTGCGAATAAAACTTTTTTCTTTATTTTGTTCTTTATCTGGATCAATACAAAGTATTCCAAAGGACAAAGGACTATAAGCAAAGAAATCAATATTATTTTCGTCACAAATTTTTTTTACCTGATATTGTTTTCCTAAATCAGGAGCAAGCAAAGAAAACTGTATTTGAACACTCTTTAGGTTCTGATCTCTTTTTGCTAAAAAATTAATTAATTTTATCAATCTTTTAGGGCCTATATTTGATAAGCCTATTTGAAAATCAAAGCCTTCATCTTTTAAATTGCAAAGATTATTCAACAGATCTAATTCCTGCCAAGGATTGTATTTTGCAGTTGACCAATGTAATTGCACTATATCTAATTTGTTATTAAGTCTTTCTAAACTTTTCAAAAAAGGTTTATTAAAACCTCTGTTACCTATTCTCCAGGGATAAGGTGCAAGTTTGGTTGCTACTTGAATTCTTTTTTTCTTTGCTGAAGGAGTATTTAGTAAAAATTTTCCTATCAACAATTCACTTCTACCCTGAAGATTCCCAGTACCGTAAGAATCTGCAGTATCAATTAGATCGAAACCTCTTCGTAACGCTTCATAATATGTCTCACGTAAATCATCGTCATTTGTAGATTGGTAATTCCAGAAAAGCTTATTCCCCCAAGACCACGTACCTAATCCAATTCTTTTCTTCACTAGCCAATTTAAATATGGAACTTTATAAGGTTATCTAAAAATAATAACTTCTTTAAAATATTTCAAAAAATAAGTTTTAAAGCATTAAAAATCAATTTCTCTTGACATTAGGAAATTATTCTCCAAAGTAAGAGAAATAAAAATAAAAAATTGTTCATTACCGTTTGCGGACAAAAAGGAGGGGTGGCCAAAACCTGTACAAGTATTCATCTTGCAAGTGTTTGGCATTCTGAAGGTAAAAAAGTTTGCATAGTCGATGCCGACAAAAATAGATCTGCTCTAGCATACGCATCAAGAGGTAATCTTCCATTTCCAGTTTTCCCCGTCAGTTCAGCTGCTAAAGCATCAAGATCATCAGAAATTGTAATAACTGATGGCCAGGCTAGCAGTGATCAAGAAGAACTTAAACACTTAGCTTATGGTTCAGATTTAGTTATCTTACCTACAACTGCAAAAGCAAGATCAGTAGAATTGACTGTTGAACTAGCTAATTTATTGAGCAACTTGAAAGTTAACCATGCTGTAGTAATAGTAAAAGTTGATTTTAGACAGCAAAAAGCAGCGCAACAAGCCAAAGCAGCTCTAGAAAATTTTGGTTTATATGTTTTTGATACATTTATACCTTTACTTTCAGCATTTGATAAAGCAGAAGCCTCGGGCAATGCTGTATTTGAAGCTGTAGACGATTTAGGTAGATCAGATCCTCGTCGAATGACGGGCTGGTCTGCTTATTGTTCAATTGCCTCACAAATTCCATGCCTGATTTCGAAGCCCTCATCCGACACCAACAACTTAAACAACCAACAACCAATCAGCGCTTAAAAGTAGTTGATTCTCCTAATTTTGAAGAAGAAAAAAACAAAGAAGCAATAATTAAACAATCTGGATTATTAGTTAATTTTTTTGGAGGTTTTATAGGTTCTGTAATTGGAACTTTAACAATACTGTTTCTCTACATTAATGAATATCTACCATTAGATTTACTACAACTTAAGTAGTATATTCGCTATTTATTTCAACATATTTTTTAGAAAGATCGCACCCCCAAGCTGTGCCTTTCGATTCGCCAGAATTTAGATTAATCATAATTTTTACAATATCATCTACCAAATATCTACCTTTCATTCTGGACTTAATATAGTCTGTAACTTTTTGTGGATCATATTTATTTAACTTGCCTTTTTCCAAAATGTGGTCGTTTCCTATATACAAATCAACGTCATTTAAATTAAATTTAACTCCAGAATTACCTGCAGCAGAAATGATTCGCCCCCAATTTGGATCACAACCATGTATCGCAGTTTTTACCAAGGCAGAATTACAAATAGATTTCGCGAGCATAATTGCATCATCTGTATTTTTTGCTCCTTGAACCAAAACTTCTAATAAACAATTTGCTCCCTCTCCATCCCTTGCAATATTTTTTGCCAAGTTCTGACATACAATATCAATCCCTTGTTGAATAATTGGAAAAAACCTTTTTTCAATTTTCTCTCCTGCATTTATTCCAATAAAAGAATCATTTGTGCTTGTCTCTCCATCAACTGATATTGCATTAAAAGATTTTTGAACCCCAATAGCAATCATTTTGTCCCATTCTTCTTTTTGAATACCCGCATCACAGATTAGAAAAGCAAGCATTGTAGCCATGTTGGGGTAAATCATTCCTGAACCTTTTGCAAATCCTGCTATTTTTATTTTTCTACCTTGAATAATCGTCTCTATTGACACTTTTTTCAAAGTCAAATCAGTAGTTAAAATTGCTTCTGCTGCATTTGCAAAATTATTACCCTTTAAATCACTAACTAAATTCGGTAAATTTTTTACTAAATCATTTATTTGTATTGGAACACCAATTACACCAGTTGAGCACATCAAAACCTCTTCTTCTTTTATACCTAAAAGTTCCGCAATCTTTCCTGTAGCAATTTGAAAATGTTGAATGCCAAGATTTCCTGTACATGCATTTGCTTGACCAGAATTAATTAGTACTGCTCTTACAAAACCTGAAGTTGTTTTAATCCTTTCCTCACAAATATCCACACAAGAAGCTCGAACAATTGATTGGGTAAACATCCCACTAAAAATACTTCCTTCTGGAGCGAGTATTAGTGCTAAATCTTTTTTATTAGAAGCTTTTAAACCAGCAGATATCCCAGCAAAAAGAAACCCCTTGGGTGTTACCTTACTGTCATCAACAAACGACCAATTGGAATCTAACTGGCTCAAACTTTTTGGTATTTTAATTCATACTAACTACTCTTTAATACTAAAGAAACTAAGTAATTAGATTATTATTAATTATATGGATATTCTTCAAAAATTAAAAAACAACCAAAGAAGGATTGGTTTAACAGGAGGTATTGCAAGTGGGAAGACAACCATAACTAATTACATAAGAAAACATAAAAACATACCAATATTAGATGCAGATCATTTTTCAAGAGAATTAATCAAACCAAACACATATGGATATAAGAAAATTTTAGATTATTTTGGAAATAAAATTATTGATAATAAAAGCAATTCAGAAAGGGAAATAAACAGAAAACTTTTAAGGAACATTATTTTTAAACATTCAGCAAGCAAGGAATGGATTGAAAAACTACTTCACCCCTTAATTAAAGAAAGAATGATAGAAGAATGCAGTCAATACAGAAATAATCAAACTATAGTATTAGTTATTCCATTATTGTTTGAAGCAAAATTTGAAGATATTTGCACTGAAATATGGTTAGTTAAATGTCCTAAAGAAATGCAAAAAAACAGACTTATCACAAGAGATAAAATTAGCGAAAAAGAAGCATATGAATTGATAAATTTTCAATTAAGTTTTGAAGAAAAAAGAAAATTCTCAGATATTATTTTAGAGAATTCGGATAATCAAAATAAATGGATCAATACGATAAAAGAGCTTCTTTAAGCTTTAGCTATTTAATTTTTCCATAAGAAGTTTATTTGCAAGTTTAGGGTCAGCTTTACCTTTTGTTCTTTTCATAAGTTGACCAACAAAAAAACCAAGTAACTTAGTTTTGCCATTTTTAAATGCTTGAACTTCATTTGGATGTTCATTTATAAGTTCATCAATTATTGGTGAAATACTTGAAGAATCAGATATCATGGCCAACCCTTTTTCTTCAACTAATTTTTTCGGGGAAATATTTTTTTGAATAAGTTCAGGTAAAATTTCTTTTGCAATTTTTCCACTAATTATGTTTTTTGAAATCATGTTAATCATTTCAGCAAGATTTTCAGGACTAAGCTTTAATTCACTAAAACTTAGTTTGTTTGATTTTAAATAGCCCACAATATCACTTGTTACCCAATTTGAAGCTAGTTTAGCCTCAGCACCATTTGCTACTGTTGCTTCAAAAAAGTTTGCCATGCTTATTTCATCAGAAATTACCCTTGCATCATATGCAGACAACCCAAATTGACTTATGTATTTATATCTTTTCTTTGAAGGTAATTCTGGTAGTTCTTTAAACCATATTTCTTGTTGGGCTTTTGTTATTTCAATTGGACCTAAGTCAGGATCAGGAAAATATCTATAGTCACTGCTACCTTCTTTTAATCTCATACTTTTCGTTAATTGCTTAGCTTCATCCCATAACCTAGTTTCTTGGAAAATTTTTCCTCCATTTTCATAAACTTCTATTTGTCTGGCTATTTCATAATCACAAGCCTTTTGAATTGCAGAAAATGAATTCATATTTTTTATTTCCACTTTGGTACCAAAAGGAGCATTAGGTCCTTTTCTAACTGAAATATTGACATCGCAGCGTAATGAACCCTCTTGCATATTTCCGTCTGATACCCCTAGATATCTAACTGTTCTTCTAATCTCTGAAGCATATTCAGATGCCTCTTTACCTGATCTAATATCTGGTTTACTTACAATCTCACAAAGTGCTATTCCCGCACGATTGTAATCAACTAAAGAATACTTAGAGCCAGCTAATCTATCACTTCCTGAATGGACAAGTTTTCCGGCGTCTTCTTCCATATGTAGCCTTTCTATACCAATTTTTTTTATATAAGGTTCTTTTTCCTTTTCAATTATTTCAACCTCTAACCAACCATTTTCAGCTAGTGGCTCATCAAATTGTGAAATTTGATAATTTTTAGGAAGATCAGGATAAAAATATTGTTTTCTATCAAATTTACAATGTTCTGCAACATTTAAATTTAATGCTAACGAAGTTTTTACAGCATACTCAAGAACAGTCTCATTCAGAACTGGAAGAGTTCCTGGTAACCCACAAACTACAGGATCTATATGGGTATTAGGTGCATCGCCAAAAGCTGTAGACGCAGATGTGAATATTTTACTTTTCGTATTAAGCTGTACATGAGTTTCCAAACCAATCACAGCTTCCCAAGATTCTAAATTGTTCATTATTAAAAGTCTCTTTATTAATATTATTGGATATAAAGGAAAAGAGGACCAAAACACAAATAAAAATATTAATTTTTAAATGGCACAAGAAACCAAAAATTCAATATTAATCATTGGAGGTGGACTTTTAGGTTTATCTATTGCTTATGAGTTTTCTAGAAATAACTTCAAAGTTTTAGTTTTAAGCAAAAACAGAAATGAATCAGCTGGATTTGTTGCTGCAGGAATGTTAGCTACTCATGCCGAAGGGCTCGAAGATGAATTACTAAAATTTGGCCAAGAAAGTCAAAATCTAATTCCAAAGTGGATAAAAAGTATTGAACAAGATAGTAATATTGAATGCGGTTTAAAAAAATGTGGCATAGTAGTTCCTTTTAAAAACAAAGAAGATCTTGAAGAGTTTCCCACTTATGAATATGGAAAATATTTAAATCACAAAGATCTTCAAACAGAAATCAATGGAATGAATTCTATTTGGAAACATGGTTTACTTTTTGAACAAGATGGTCAAATAGATAACCGAAGAAAACTGATGCGTGCTCTTGAGAGAGCATGCTCCTTGAAAGGAGTCGAATTTCAAGAGGGATCAGAAGTAGAGGATTTGACATTCGAAAAAAACAAAATTAAAGGTGCAACAGTTTTATGTGCCACTGGGGAAATAAAAAAAATTAACTGCGAAAAAGCAATTATATGCAGCGGTGCGTGGAGTAAAAAAATTTTTAATAAGATTCCAGTCTTTCCTGTAAAGGGACAAATGCTATCAATACAAGGTCCAACAAATTTTTTGAAAAGGGTTATTTTTGGTCCAAAAACTTATCTAGTTCCTCGTGATGATGGACTTATTATAGTTGGAGCGACAGTTGAAAAAGATTCAAAATTTAATCAAGGTAATACTCCTAATGGAATAAAACAACTGCAAGAAGGCATTCGCTCTTTATTGCCAGAAGCTATTAATTGGCCACAAATGGAACATTGGTGGGGCTTTAGACCTTGCACACCAGATCTAAAACCAATAATTGGAAAATCAAAAATTGAAAATCTTTATATAGCTACAGGACATTACAGAAATGGAGTTTTATTTTCTGCAATAACAAGTGATCTTCTTTTGAAAATAGTTCAAAATAAAAATCTCAAAGAAATAGAGAAAAGCTTTTTAGAAAAATTTAGTTTAGATAGATTTGCGATTTAAATTTTAATTTTCAGATCGCCATTTCGAATCAGAAGTTTCCCACTCACATAATTCCTCTTCGTTAAACCATAGATCAATTTCAAATTTTGCTGTATCTTCTCCATCAGAACCATGAATAATATTCCTCCCAATATCAATAGCTAAATCACCTCTAATTGTTCCAGGCTCTGCTTCCAGAGGTTTTGTTGCACCTATTAGTTTTCTAGCACTAAAAATAACTCCTTCGCCTTCCCACACCATTGCTACAACAGGACCACTTGAAATAAAGTCAACTAAATCAGCAAAAAAGGGTCTTTCTCTATGTACTCCATAATGATTTTGAGCAAGTTTTTTTGAAGGAATTAATTGCTTTAATCCAACCAATTTAAATCCTTTTTTTTCAAATCTGCCAATAATCTCAGACACATATCCTCTTTGAACTCCATCTGGTTTAATTGCAATAAAGGTTTTCTCTTTGGTCATTTAGTTAATAATCACTCTATGTATATTCAACTTTTGGGTGGTAACTTGGCAAGTAATCATTAAAATAAAAGATATTGTTTTAAGTTATTTTCAAAAACATTTATTAATCACTAAGACATAAATTGACCAATTTTGAGCCGAAAAAATTCAAGAATATATGGACTATTGAAGATAGTATTTCGACTTATAATATAGACAAATGGGGAGATAAATATTTTTCTATTAATTCCAAAGGAAATATATCAGTAACTAAAGATATAAAATCTGAAAATAAGATTGATCTTTTTAAGCTTGTCAAAGAACTTAAGAGTAGAGAAATAAATCCTCCATTAATCATAAGATTTAATGATATCTTGAAAGATCGAATAAATGCATTACATGACTCTTTTTTAAAAGCAATAAAAACCTATAAATATAAGAACATTTATCAAGGCGTTTTTCCTGTTAAATGTAATCAACAGAAAAATGTCCTAGAAAAGATAATAGAGTTTGGTAGCCAATGGAATTTTGGTTTAGAAGTAGGAAGTAAATCAGAACTATTAATTGGCCTTGCACTTCTTGAAAACCAAAATTCATTATTAATATGCAACGGATATAAAGATAAAAAATATATTGAGATTGCTACTTTGGCCAGAAAACTCGGCAAAAATCCAATAATAGTTATTGAACAACGAGATGAGGTAAAAAGAATTATTCAAACAGTTCAAGAACTTAACGCGACTCCATTGATAGGAATAAGAGCAAAGTTATCAAGTAAAAGTAGTGGTAGGTGGGGGAAATCTATTGGAGATAATTCCAAATTTGGATTATCAATCCCAGAAATTATGTTGACAATAAAAGAACTAAAAGAAGCAAATCTTATCAACGAAATGAAATTGCTCCATTTTCATATAGGCAGTCAAATAAGTGATATTGCTGTGATCAAAGACGCATTACAAGAAGCGAGTCAAATATATGTTGAACTATGCAAACTAGGAGCCCCAATGCAATATATCGACGTTGGGGGTGGATTAGGAATAGATTTTGATGGAACTAAAACCTCCTCAAACACTTCTACTAATTATTCTCTCCAAAATTATGCTAACGATGTAATTGCAACTATTAAGGATTCATGTGAATTAAATAATATCAAGCATCCAACAATAATCTCAGAAAGTGGAAGAGCAATAATTAGTCATTGTTCAGTTTTAATTTTTAATGTCTTAGGAACAAGTCATGTCAGTTCCAAACTACAAATTTTTGATAAAAAAAATCAACAATTAATAATTTCAAATTTACTTGATACTTTCTATGAATTAAAAAAACTTAAAAATAAAAAAATAAATTTATCTCAAATAATTGAACTATGGAATGATGCAAAAAAGTTTAAAGAAGATTGCTTAGTCGCTTTTAGATTAGGATTTTTAAGTTTGGCAGAAAGAGCTTATGCCGAAGAAATTACTTGGGCTTGCGCAAAAGAAATTTCTAATACCCTGAATAATGATGAAATCAATCACCCTGATTTATCTGAAATTACAGAAACTCTTGCATCAACTTATTATGCAAATTTATCTATATTTAAATCTATTCCTGATAGCTGGGCAATAAATCAGATTTTTCCAATTGTACCAATACATAGACACTTAGAGGAGCCGTTCTGCAAAGGCAACTTTGCAGATTTAACTTGTGATTCAGATGGGAAACTAAATAATTTTATTGATAATGGAAAAATTAAATCACTACTGAATTTGCATAAGCCAGAAGAAGATAAAGATTACCTAATTGGAATTTTTATGACTGGAGCCTATCAAGAAGCATTAGGAAACTTGCACAATTTATTTGGCAGTACCAACGTTGTTCATATAGACATAAATCAAGATAATTCATATAAAGTCAGAAATATTATTAAAGAGGACAGTAAATCTGAAATTTTACAATTATTAGATTACAGTTCAGCTTCTTTGGTTGAATCTATAAGAATTAATACTGAATCAGCAATTGATCAAAAAAAATTAACTATTGAAGAAGCAAGGAAATTAATGGATCAAATCGAAATTAGTCTCAGAAAAAGTAGTTATTTATCAGAATGACTAGCTAATGTTTTTTTCAAATAATTTTTAGCATAATCTAAAGCATCACTTAACTTATCAGTATCTTTAGCACCTGCTTGAGCAAAGTTAGGCTTTCCTCCTCCACCTCCCGAACAAATTCTTGCAATCTCATTAATGAATTTACCTGCATGCAATCCTATTTTTACTGCATCATCACCTAAAGAAACTACAAATAACAACTTTCTATTTTCTGGATTTGGTATTCCCCCAAGAATCACTATTGCTTTATTTCCCAAATGAGAAGTTAAATTAAGTGCTGCAGATTGCAAAGAATTCCCATCTAAGCCATCAATCTGATTTACTAAAATTGAAAAAGAATTTACTATTTCTGCAGATGATTTTATAGAAGAGTATTTAAAATATGCAATTTCATCTTTCATTTTTTGTATCTCTTTATTCTTATTAATAAGCTCTGCTTGCAAATTATTAACCCTTTCAAAAAGTTGATTAGGATTTGCTTTTAACAAATCACTTAGTTGGTTTACTAGTGCATTTCTATCACTGAAATAGTCTAATGCTGATTGGCCTGATAATGCTTCGATTCTTCTGACTCCAGCTGAGATTCCTTCCTCACTAATTATTTTGAAAGAACCTAATTCGGATGTAGTTTTAACATGTGTGCCACCACAAAGTTCCATTGAAACTCCTGGTACATTAACAACGCGCACTTCATCATCATATTTTTCTCCAAACATGGCGACTGCGCCCTTTTCAAGAGCCTCACTCTTAGACATCTTTTTTATTTCTAGGGCATGATTTTCCATAATCCAAGAGTTAACTAAAGTCTCAATCTTAGAAATTTGATCTTTAGAAATAGGATTAGAGGAATTAAAGTCAAATCGTAATTTATTAAAGGCTACTAATGAACCTTTTTGTCCAACACTTTCATTAATAACTGATTTAAGTGCAGATTGTAATAAATGAGTAGCTGTATGATTTGCAGCAGCCTTAGCTCTATTAGAGGAGCTAACATTAGTCTTAACTTTTTGTCCAATAGTTAATTTTCCTTTTTTGATCGTTCCATAATGTAAAAAAACATTTTTCTTTCGCATGACATTATCAACTAAGACCTCAACATCGTTTGAAAATATCGTTCCAATATCACCAACTTGCCCGCCAGATTCTCCATAAAAAGTTGTCTGATCAAGAACAATTAAAACTTTCTGGCCTTCACTTGCTTCCTTAACTAATGTTGAATCCAAGAATATACCCTTTATTTCAGCTTCCCAAAGGAGTGACTCATAACCATTAAAAACAGTTTTGTTAAAAAGATCTATTTCTCGCTCTAATGATCCCTCTAATGTCAAATCAATATTACTTGAAGCAGCTTTAGCTCTCTCTTTTTGTACATTCATTTCATCTTCAAAACCCTTTACATCTACACTGATACTATGTTCATCAGCAACTTCTACAGTAAGTTCTAGAGGAAATCCATAAGTATCATAAAGTTCAAAAGCTTTAAAACCAGAAATTAATTTCTGCCCTGAAGAAATTAACTCATCTAGCAATTTCTCTCCTCTTTCAAGAGTTTCCCTAAATCTTATTTCTTCAATTTTTATCTCATTCAAAATTAAATCATTATTATTTTTTAAATCAGGATAATTATTTTGCATTAAGTTAATTCCGACAGTAGCAATATGAGGTAAAAATTCATTTGTTATACCTAATAATCTGCCATGTCTGACCATTCTTCTAATAAGCCTTCGTAATATATATCCTCTACCGAGATTGCTTGCTGATACTCCATCAGAAATTAAATGAATAACAGCTCTTATATGATCACCAATGATTTTTAAAGAAATTTTGTTTTTATCATCTGAAGAAAAATAATCAATATTTGCAATCTCACAAATTTTTTGAATAATAGGAAAAATTAAATCTGTCTCATAATTATTTTGCTTTTTTTGTAGTATTTGAGCCATCCTTTCAAGACCCATTCCTGTATCAATATTTTTAAATTTTAAATCTGTCAATTTTCCATTAAGGTCTCGATTATATTGCATAAAAACAAGATTATAAAATTCAATAAAACGATCTCCATCTTCTAAATCAATATTCTGCAGACCCTTTTCAGGATGAAAATCATAATAAAGTTCTGAACAAGGTCCACATGGACCTGTTTTGCCAGATGACCAAAAATTATCTTCCTCACCTAGTTTGACTATCCTATCTGGATGAATACCAATTTCATCTCTCCAAATTTTTGCAGACTCTTCGTCTTCGTGAAAAACACTCACAATTATATTTTCAACAGAAAGTTGATAAATATTAGTAACTAATTCCCAAGCCCATTGAATAGCCTCTCGTTTAAAATAATCTCCAAAAGAGAAATTACCAAGCATTTCAAAAAAAGTGTGATGTCTAGCTGTAACTCCAACGTTTTCTATATCGTTTGTTCTGATGCACTTTTGGCTAGATGTAGCTCTTTTAGATGGTCTTTCTTTTAAACCTAAAAAAACTGGTTTAAAAGGTAGCATTCCAGCAATTGTGAGCATAACCGTAGGATCATCTGGAATCAAAGATGCACTTGGAATGATTTTATGTAATTTTTCACTGTAAAATTTTAAAAAAGCATTTCTTATCTCATCTCCAGTAACTATTTTTTTAATTAATTGAGATGTCATTTATCCAGAATAAGTAGATTAAAAATTAAAGAAAAGCGTAATTTCGGTTATTTCGCAAAGATAATCACGCGAATTTATATTCTATATAACTAAAGTTAATTTATAAAGCTAATTATTCTATGATAGCCTCTGCCCAGACAAGTAATTCTAAATTGGCACAAACTAATAACAAGTTGACGGTTCAATCTCAAAACTTTGCTGATGATTCTTGTGCCATAAGATCTTTGGATTGGGATCGCAGTAGATTTGATATTGAATTTGGTTTAAGAAATGGCACTACTTACAATAGCTTTATTATTAAAGGTGAGAAACTAGCAATCATTGATACTAGTCACGCAAAGTTTGAAGAATTATGGTTTGAAGAATTACTGAAAAAGGTAAATCCGCAAGAAGTTGATTATCTAATTACTAGCCATACAGAACCTGATCATTCTGGTTTAATAGGTAATCTTTTAGAATTAAACCAAAATATCACAGTAGTTGGATCAAAATTAGCACTTAAATTTATTGAAGACCAAATACATATTCCCTTTAAACGTCAAGAAGTTAAGAGTGGAGAGTTTTTAAATCTCGGAACTAATCCTAATAGTGGTTTAGAACATAATATTGAATTTATAAGTGCACCAAATTTGCATTGGCCAGATACCATTTTTTCATATGATCACAGCACAAATGTTCTATATACATGCGATGCTTTTGGACTCCATTATTGTTCTGACGAATTTTTTGACACTGATCAAAAAGAAATATACGATGATTTCCGTTTTTATTACGATTGCCTTATGGGTCCAAATGCTAGAAGCGTTATGCAGGCAATTAAAAGAATAGATAAGCTACCTGAATTAAAAACAATAGCTGTTGGTCATGGGCCTTTGCTCCATAATCAGGTCAATTTTTGGAAAGAAAAATATCTAGAATGGAGTAGCAATAAAAGCAAAGGCAATGATTTTGTGTCAGTTTGCTACATAAGCGACTATGGTTATTGTGATCGACTCAGTCAAGCGATATCTCATGGAATAAGCAAAGCAGATGCTCAGGTTCAGTTAATTGATCTAAGATCTTCTGACCCGCAAGAATTAACAAGTTTAATTTCCGAATCAAAAGCAGTAGTCATTCCCACATGGCCTGTAGACTCAGATAATGAATTAAAAGAATCTCTCGGTACTTTATTTGCAGCACTAAAGCCAAAACAATTTACTGCAGTTTATGATGCATTTGGTGGAAATGATGAACCCATAGATTCCTTAGCAAATAAATTAAGAGAACTTGGTCAAAAAGAAGCTTTCTCTCCCCTGAGAGTTAAAAACATTCCAGATCCGATTGTTTATCAACAATTCGAAGAAGCTGGAACTGATTTGGGTCAATTGATCAATAAAAAGAAGAATATTGCCTCTATGAAGAGCCTTGATTCAAATTTAGATAAAGCGTTAGGTAGATTAAGTGGAGGATTATATGTAGTAACAGCTAGTCAAGGGGAAGGTTCGACATTTAGACAAAGTGCAATGGTCGCAAGTTGGGTTAGTCAAGCAAGCTTTTCTCCACCAGGTATTACAGTTGCAGTAGCAAAAGATAGAGCTATTGAATCATATATGCAAGTTGGGAAAGGCTTTGTTGTGAATATCTTGAGAGAAGATAACTATCAAAAAATGTTCAGACATTTTTTAAAAAGATTTGCTCCTGGAGCTGATAGATTTGCGGATGTAGATGTAATTAGCAACATCGCTGAAGGAGGACCAGTTCTATCAGATTCACTCGCCTTTTTAGATTGTAAAGTCAGTTCAAGAATGGAGACTCCAGACCATTGGATAATTTATGGAATTGTTGAAAATGGTAATGTTTCTGACTTATCATGTAAGACAGCAGTTCATCACAGAAAAGTTGCTAATCACTATTAGAAAATAAGTCTTTGAAATGTCAGATATAAATATAGGCTTACTTGCAGAAAATCAAAATTTAGCAGAATTTGAAATTACTGAAAATTTTTCTTGTGTAAGATTCTTAGACCAAAATAAAGAAAGATTTGAACTTGAATTTAACCTTGAGAAAGGAACCTCTTTTAATACTTTTTTCATTAGAAGTCATGAGGAACTTTTTATTATTCATCCACCTGAGAAACAATATTTAGATTCGTTTAATAAAGTAATTTCTAATTTTTGCGATCAATTTAAATTAGGTAAAATCAACTTCATTTCTGGTCATATTAACCCCCAAATTATTGAAACTATTAAGAATATAAGTACTCAATTTCAAAACACAACTATTACTTGCTCTAATCCAGGTTATAAACTTATTAGCGAACTGTGGAATCAAAGAAATCCTACGTTAGAAAACTTTATTGAAATTCAATTACCTGAAATAAACATAATCAAAAAAGAACTTAATTTAGAATTAGATAACATTTCACTAGAGTTAATTCCTATTCCAACAGCACGTTGGCCTGGAGGCCTGATAATTTATGAACGTAATCAAGAAATACTTCTTAGTGAAAAAATTTTCTCTGCACATATTGCATCTAAATATTGGTCTGAAACAAATCGAGTTAGTACAGAAATTGATAGAAAACATTTTTATGATTGCTTGATGGCACCAATGTCTAATCAAGTAGTATCAATAACTGAAAAAATTGCAGATTATGACATTAAAACTATTGCGCCATTACATGGTCCAGCGATCGAATATAGCTTTAAAAGCTTTTTGAATGACTATATTCGATGGGGTGAGACTCTCTCAACCAATAATCATAAGATAGCTCTGATATATGCAAGTGCATATGGAAACACAGCCTCAATAGGCGATGCATTGGCTAAAGGGATAAATAGAACCTCTGTAGAAGTTGAAAGTATCAATTGTGAATTTACACCTAATGATGTACTTGTAAAATCTATCCAAAATGCGGATGGATATTTAATAGGCTCACCCACACTGGGTGGTCACGCCCCAACTCCAATAGTTAGCGCACTAGGAACATTGTTAGCAGAGGGTAATAGAGAGAAGCCAGTGGGAATTTTTGGCAGTTTTGGCTGGAGCGGCGAAGCTATAGACTTACTTGAAACAAAATTAAAAGACGGTGGTTTTAAGTTTAGTTTTGACCCTATAAGGATTAAATTCAGTCCAAATAAACCAAAGATTAAAGAGTTAGAGGAAATAGGAACTCACTTTGGAAGAAAAATTATAAAAAAAGCAAAGAAAAAACCCAGGAAATCAGATACTGGAATGATTACAAGCAAAACAGATCCAAAGCTACAAGCTCTTGGAAGAGTAATTGGTTCACTTTGTGTCCTGACAGCCTCTAAAGGCAAAGATGAGAATAATATTAAAGGAGCTATGCTTGCATCTTGGGTTAGTCAAGCAAGTTTTTCTCCACCCGGGTTAAGTATTGCAGTTGCAAAAGATAGATCTGTAGAGTCTCTTCTGCAAATAGGAGATTCTTTCGCATTAAATATTCTTAGTGAAAAAGATTTTAAAAAACCTTTGAAGAGATTTACAAAGCCATTTGCACCCGGAGAAGATAGATTTGAAGGACTAAATATTGAATTAACTCCTAATGAACAGATAATCATTCCTGAATCGCTCGCATGGTTAGATGCTTCTGTAAAAGAGAGAATGGAATGTGGAGATCATTGGGTAATTTACGCGGAAGTACTACACGGTAATATACTAAAATCCGATAGTCTAACGGCAGTTCATCACCGCAAAACAGGTGCTAACTATTAAATTTATTTATCTAATTTATGACTGACACAAAAGATATAATAATCATTACGGCTAGTTGTGGTAAAAATCTAGAACTTTCTAAAAAATTTCTTGAAAAAAGTAATGAACTTAAAATAAGTTCTGAAATTTTAGATCTTACAACTCTTGATATTCCATTATTTAACCCAAGAATTCATAGCAAAGAGAATATTCCAAATGAAATAAAAGAATTAAAAAAAAAGCTTTTCAAGATTGAAAGGTGGGTAATTTGTGCCCCTGAATATAATGGATCTATACCTCCCATTCTCTCCAACTTCATAGCATGGCTTTCTATTTCGGGAGATGACTTTAGGAATTTATTTAATGGTCAACCGATTGCAATTGCAACATTTTCTGGTGGAATAGGGTTAGAACTGCTGACCTCATTACGCATTCAATTAGTACATTTAGGAAGTCAAGTATTAGGGAGACAACTTTTTTCCTCATATAGTAAACCTATAGATACAAAAACTATTGAGGATATTATTCAAAGACTTTTACAAATGAAAAAATTAAAAACATAAACATTTAAAACCGAATAAAATTTCATTCTTTTTCATTCCAGACTTTCAAAATTTCTCTAGCCATAGGCAGTGCATGCACAGATCCCCCACCAGGAGTATTTTGTGCAAAAGCAACTACGAGTAATTCACTTTTTTCAGAGGGAGTAAAACAAACGAACCAAGCGTGATCTAATCCACCTTCACCATCTTCAGCAGTTCCAGTTTTGCCTGAAACTGGAGGTAAATTTGAAACTCCATAATTAATTGATACTCCAGTGCCAGACTCTACTACTTTTCTGAGACCACTTTTTATTAATTGAAGATTTTGTGGATCAATGTCAATTGGAATACGTTTTTTATCTGAATGATTTTCTTCATTTTTTTTAACTAAATAAGGAGTTACTAGATAGCCACCATTTGCAATTGCAGCATATGCCCTAGCTATTTGAATAGGGCTAACTTGTACAACAAATTGTCCAATAGACATACTCGCAATATCTTCTGGAACCCAAGGGGTTCTTCCTGGTTGCCCCCATCCTCTGCCTTCTTTAGCCCAATCACTACTAGCTACTAATCCTATATTTTCTTGATCAGAAATTTCAACTCCAGATAGAGAATTAAAACCAAGCTTTCGTGAAACCTTATGAATTTCATCAACTCCTACTCCATAACCTACTTGATAAAAAAATGTATTACTTGAAACTCTTAAAGCATCTTCATAACCTATTACCCCAAAGCCTAAATCATTATGCTCTCTAAAACATTGGCTCCCATAAGTTATACATGGTTTCGTTTCTAACATTGTTTCTCTAGGGAATTTTCCACTTTCCAAGCCAGCTAAAGCAGTTACAATTTTCCAAACGCTTCCTGGATCGTAGGCATTTAATGCTCTATTAAATAAAGGTTTTTCAGGAGAATTAAAAAGTTTATTATATTCTTTCTCAGGTTTAAAATCCTTTGAGAAAAAATTTAAATCAAATGTAGGTTTACTTGTCATTGCTCTTATTGCACCATCTCTTGGATCCATTACTATTATGGCTCCAGCTTTTTTATCTTTCAGAACTTCCTCCGCAACTAATTGCAGCTTAAGGTCGATTGTTAGTTCAATATCATTGCCTTGCACTGGAGGTCTTATACCCAATGATCTTTGAAATTGTCCTAATGAATTTACTTCAACCATTTCTCCACCCCATTCACCTCTTATAAAATCTTCGTAAACATATTCAATTCCTGTTCTACCGATTAAATCATTTAATTTATAACCATTCTTAGATAAGAATTTATATTCTGATTCAGTAATTGGCTGAGTATAACCAATTACATGAGCAGCAAGGGATTTATAAGGATAATTTCTAATTAATTTAGTAGTTATTTCAAAACTAATTAAATTACCTTCATTCTCCTTAAATTTTATTAATTGATCTACATTTAAATCATCAAGAATAATTACTGAAAGTTTCTGATTATTTAGACCATCAGAGTATTTTTTTTGAATTACATTACTATCAATATTTAACAAGTTGGAAAGACTTGATTTATTTTTTTCCCAATTGCTTTTATTAACAGATTGAGGCTTTATAATTAAAGAATATTGCACTCTACTATCTGCTAAAACATAACCATTTTTATCTAGTATTCTTCCGCGTATTGGCTGTGAAGCAATAAGTCTGATCCTATTCTCATCTGACATCTTCTTAAAAGATTCATAATTTAAAAGTTGTAAAAAAATTAACCTACACAAAATCAAAAAAAATGATACGGAAGAAAAAATAAGTAAGACTAAAGGTTGTCTCTTTAATGACAGTAGTTTTTTATTAGGACTTGTTTTTATCAAAAATATAAAATTTATTTAAATATTATTTTTTCCAATAAAGCAATGGTTGATTTTATCTCTTTAAGTTTTGTGATTAAATTTTTATAATCGCGTTCTTCATTTTTCAGATTAACCTCATCATTTTCAATATAATTTGAATTCAAACTTTCACTCATAAAATTTTTACTTTTTTAAGCAATTTTTCCAATTGATATAATCTTAAATAAGAAATTTATTTTTTCAAAATTATATTAAGTTAGATATTTAAAAAATCAAAAACAAATTAATTTAATTGATCTATATTTTGTTCAAAATAAGGATTACAACTATTTTTAGATATTCCTAAAGACCAGCCAATTAATGATGAAACAAAAAAAGCAACTATTAATGGCAAAATAGCTTGCTGAGTATTTTCAAGACTAAACCATTCCCTCCAGCTACTTAAAAATCTTTCTCTTTGAAATTTTCTTTTTTCATTTTCTAATAATCTCGCTTTTTTAGCGAAAGATTTTGTTACCCACTTTTCAAAAGGAATCTTTTTTATAATCGCCATTTTTCTCTCCACTTCTACTAATTGTCCAGAAGTAAGATATGGATGGAATGTACTTATCAATTCAAGAGTTTTTAAAAACATCTCAACAGTTGCATCTTTTATGAGCTTTTGCTCATGACTTAAATCAGTCCACTCTATTTCTGGATAGAAACGGTTTCTGTTTGGTGAAATTTGATCCTCTGACATTTGACCAGGCTCTCTAAGCCATCTATTAGTATTTTCGTCAAATCTCCGCCAATATAAAAAAGGATTAATAAAGATTGTTTTACCAGATACTTTAACCACATCTTGTTGGAGATGATTAGTTATCTTTCTTTCAGAATTTTTCGATTTTATCAAAAGTCTAAATAAATAATCTAATTAAAGATTATCTTTTATTCACTATTTTTCCAGAAATATGAAAAAATTATCCCATGAATATTAAGTTATCGATAACTGCCAACGCTTCTTTAAATAATTACAGTATTCGCAATTTAAGGAAGGTTTTGGAAAAACATCTGAACGTAATAAATTAACCGTATCAATTATCTTATTTTCTACCCATGAAGTAGAACAATCTAATTTAATTAGATGTACATCAAAATTTAATTGGTTATTAAATAACTCTTCATTCTTCTTTCCATTGAAATATAAAAGATAAGCTTCTTTGGCTACTTGAAAACCGTTTTTTTTAAAAAGCCACTGATACATTTCTAATTGTCTCTTGTAAGCTTTTGCATATTCGTATTTATTAAAAGTCTCAGACCAATCAAAATTATTTCTAGATGTTGCTTTTACATCAACGATAATAAGATCACCATTTTTTTGCTGCCAAATATCATCCACAGCTCCACCAAAATCATAGTTATGTTCAATTGACTTATATCTTATCCCTTGAAAATTACTTCTCCAAAGTTCTAAATCTTTGTGTTTCAAAGGAACAGCATCAATACCATATTCAATAAATAAAGGATGCGGCTTTTGAATTTTTCTGTAATAATCAAATTCATTTTTACACAAATTATCTACAGCGAGATTTAGAGTAAATGGTAATGATGGTGGTTTTATTTTATATTTTTTATCAAGTACACAACATCTTGGACAACTGAGATATTTCTCAACAGTAGATCGACTTAATTTAATAATTTCACTCATTAGGATTAATATCTCATTTAAAAGTATTTTTGAAATAAAAGAAAAGTCTTAAATTTTTTAGAAAAATTTTTTAACTTACTCCCACTCAATAGTTCCAGGAGGTTTGCTTGTTATATCATAAACAACTCTGTTAACTGAATCTACTTCGTTCACGATTCTATTTGCAATCCTCTCCAAAATCTGAAAAGGAATTTTTGACCAATCCGCTGTCATACCATCCTCGCTTGATACGCAACGTAAAACTATTGGCCATGAATAAGTCCTTTTATCTCCCATCACTCCCACAGTTTTAACAGGTAGCAATACTGCAAAAGCTTGCCAAATATCATTGTAAAGACCTGATTTTTTAATTTCATCTCTTACTATCCAGTCTGCATCTCTTAAACAATCTAATTTTTCATTATTCACCTCTCCTAAAATTCTTATAGCTAATCCTGGGCCTGGAAATGGATGCCTTTTTATAATTTCATCCGGCAAACCTAAAGCAGCTCCCACTTTTCGGACTTCATCCTTAAAAAGTTTTCTTAATGGTTCAACTAATTTGAATTGTAAATCTTTTGGCAATCCACCCACATTATGATGACTCTTTATTTTTACAGCTATTCTTTCACCTGTCTTAGGATCAATGTTAGTACCAGCACTTTCAATAACATCAGGATAAAGAGTACCTTGAGCTAAATACTGAAAGGGTCCCAATCTACTGCTTTCTTCCTCAAACACTCTAATAAATTCTTCACCTATAATTTTTCTTTTTTGTTCTGGATCAGTAATACCTTTTAATTTGTTAATAAACCTTTCCCTTGCATTAATATATTCAACTTTTATGTGAAATTTCTTATCAAAAAAACTCATTAAAAATTCTGGCTCACCTTTTCTCATGAAACCTTGGTCTATAAACATACATGTAAGTTGATTTCCAATTGCTTTATTTAGAAGAAAAGCAAGAGTTGATGAATCAACTCCTCCTGACAAGGCAAGCAAAACTTTTTTATTGCCAACTTGCTCTCTTATCCTGGGAATAGTTTCCTCTAAATAGGTTTCGGTTGTCCAATCAGACGCGCAGCAAGAAATTTTATAAACAAAATTTTTAATTACCGTCATCCCAAATTCTGAATGGATAACTTCAGGATGAAATTGTACGCCAAATAATTTCTTTACATCATTTGAAATTGCTGCATGGACTGTGTTTTCGGTATGAGCAATTTTATTAAATCCTTCAGGCAAACTATTAATTGAATCCCCATGACTCATCCACATAATAGATTTATCTTCAACATCAGAAAGGAGGTCAGATTCTTGGTCTATAATTATTGGTGCTCTACCATATTCTGCTTTTTTGATTGCTGAAATAACAGATCCTCCAAGTTCTTTGACGATTAATTGCATGCCATAACATATACCAAGAATAGGAATTCCTAAGTTAAAAATTTTTTCATCACACCTAGGAGCGTTTTGTTCATATACAGAATTTGGGCCTCCACTCAAAATAATCCCTTTAGGGTTAATATTTTTAATTTCCTCAATTGAAATAAAATTACTTACTACAAGAGAAAAAACATTAGTTTCTCTAATTCTTCTGGCAATCAATTCAGAATATTGAGATCCAAAATCTAAAATTAATATTGAAGGATCTCGTTCTTTTTTTAAAGATGTTTGACTCATGTATAAAAGTTAGCTCAATTTATTTACAAAAGCATAATGAATCACAAATTAATCTCATTGAATCTCATTGAAAATAAGAAACATACTTATTACCATAATTTCCAGCCCACCTTATTTTCCTTTTTCTATCAAAAATGATTGATGCGATTTCCATATCAGTTTTTACATACCTATTTACATAAGTCAAAGAACGCTTTTCGATCGTATTAGATAAATTCTTGAATAATTTATCAGCTAAAGATTTATTAAATCTTTCAAGAAGTTGTAGTGCATTCTCAAGATTATCTAACTGAGATAATTCAACTATTATTTCAGGTGGTAACTTTTCTTGAACGGCTAAATAAACAAGAATCTCAATTCTTGCATCAGCTAAATGATTATGTGTATGAAAAATACCACCTGCTAATTTAATTAATTTTCCGTGATAACCAAATAAAATTACAGTTTTAACTTTTTTTATTGCTGCATCAACTAATAATGGTCCTATCCAATTTCCAATTTTGATGATTGGCAAATTAACATCATAAGTTTTTGCCAAATTTAACCCATTTTCACCAATAACAAATACAACTTGCCCTTTAAAATCATTTTGAATTAACTTTGCTAAATTATTTTTAGCCTCTTCTAATTGATCAGGTGAAGCACTCGAATAAGTCTCAGCAGAAGTACCAATAATAGATAATCCATTAACAATACCAAATGACTTATTACTAGTTCTTTCAGCTAAAAAAACTCCCTTTGGAAAAATAATTTCCAATTTCAAATTAAAGCCCTCAGGAATACTATCTAATAAATTTTCATATAAAACTTCTTTTGCAAAATTAGAAATGCATATCTCTGATGTATCTTCTTTTATCCCTACACCAGATCCTGCAATAATATTTATTGGAATTGTTTGAGCAGGATTATTAAAAGAAATTTTTTCTAAAGAGGCTATCGTCCATATTTCTAAATTTTGTGTAATGTCAAGATCTAAGCCTGACTGTGCAAAGGTAATTCCTAATGCATACGAGTCATCTTTAATTAAACCAACAGAATGTATCTCAATTTTTATTTCTTTTTTTTCATTTGGAATTTTTATTAGTTCATAATTTTCAAATGGCAACCCTACTAGTTTTTTTAATGCTGACCTAGCAGCTCCAGCAACCCACAAAGGTAAAGAAAATCCTTTTTTCAAATCAAGTAATTGAAAAATATATAATGAGAACTAATCTAAGAATGACCTATTTAACAAAAAGTGGCCATACAACAAAAATTATCATTGATGATTCCTGGACCTACACCAGTTCCAGAAAAAGTTTTACAAGCATTAAGTAAGCATCCAATAGGTCATCGAAGTAAAGAATTCCAAGATCTCGTAGAAAGTACTACTAAAAATTTACAGTGGCTTCATCAAACTCGAAATGATGTTCTAACAATCACTGGTAGTGGGACCGCCGCGATGGAGGCTGGAATAATAAATACCTTAAGTAGAGGAGATAAAGTAATTTGTGGAGAAAATGGAAAATTTGGCGAAAGATGGGTAAAAGTTGCTAAAGAATTTGGTTTAGAGGTAATAAAAATTGATTCCGAATGGGGTAGTCCACTTGATCCCGAAGAATTCAAAAAAGTATTAAAGGAAGATAAACAAAAAGAAATAAAGGCAGTTATTTTGACTCATTCTGAAACCTCAACAGGCGTAATTAATGATCTAGAAACTATAAGTTCATATATTCGCGAACATAGCAAAGCTATATCAATTGTTGACTGCGTTACAAGTCTTGGAGCTTGCAATGTGCCTGTAGATGCATGGGAATTAGATATCGTTGCTTCAGGGTCACAAAAAGGATATATGATACCTCCTGGGCTTAGTTTTATATCAATGAGCCAAAAAGCATGGAAAGCCACAGAAAAATCTAACTTACCAAAATTTTATTTAAATTTAAAATCCTACAAAAAAAGTCTTTTAACTAACAGTAATCCATACACACCAGCAGTTAATTTAGTTTTTGCTTTAGATGAAGCTTTAAAAATGATGAGAGAAGAAGGCTTAGATAACATTTTTCTAAGACACAATAAACACAAATTAGCAATGAGCAATGCTGTAAAGGCTTTAAATCTAAAATTATTTGCTGATGAAAAATATTTAAGTCCTTCAATTACTGCAATAAAAACAGAAGGAGTTGATGCTGAAGAATTTAGAAAAACAATAAAGAATAATTTTGATATCTTACTTGCTGGCGGACAAGATCATTTAAAAGGGAAAATATTTAGAGTCGGACACTTAGGTTATGTTAATGATAGAGATATTATTACGGTGGTCTCTGCTATTAGTAATACACTTCTAAGCCTCGGTCAAATCACAGCCGAACAGGCTGGTGAAGCATTAGTTGTAGCATCTAGATATCTAGAGGGAAATTAAGTTAGGTTCCTGGCTCTTCAACATTTCCACCTAATTCAACAATCTTTTTTCTAAGAACGATTGATTTTTTTTCATCACCGTTAGTTTGTGCTATTGCAAGGGCAAATTCTAATTTTTCGAGCTGATGGCCACCCTCAAAAAAAGATAATTTTTTCTTTATGCGGTTTTTATTATCTTTATATGAAATTTGTGAAGACATAAAATTCATGCTTTAAATAATATTATGCCAAAAAAAGGGGACATTACGAGAGGAAAAGAAAAATATAATTTGAATATAAACCCAAGCAAAAAAAATATTTTCTAATATTATTACCTAACATCTTTAATATTTATGTCCAACATAAATTTAATTTATTATCTCTTTGCAGGTTTTATTTTTGGAGCTTTAGCTTTAAAAACAGGTATTCCTGCAGCTCCTCTTGCAGGTGCTTTAATAGGCGCAAGCATACTTAGCATAAGTGGCAAAGTAGACATCGCTGAGTGGCCAAATGGCACAAGAACAATTTTAGAAATCGGAATTGGAACAGTCATTGGTACATCATTAACAAGAGACTCATTAGTTGATATTCAAAACTTATGGAAACCAGCCATATTAATAACTTTTACTTTAGTTATTACTGGATTAGTAATTGGATTATGGACAAGCAGATTACTTAATATAGATATCATTACAACTATTCTAGGAGCTGCACCAGGAGGAATTAGCGGAATGAGTCTTGTAGGATCTGAATACGGAGTAGGGCCTGCAGTTGCAACTTTACACGCTGTAAGATTGATTACTGTACTCTTAATTCTTCCTTTAGTTGTGAAATGCTTGAATATATTTGGAGTTATTAAATCTTAAATTTCTATAGACATATACAAAATTATAGATATTTTTAAATAGAAGATAAAAACCTAATGCAAAGATTAAAGAAGAAAAAACTAATACCATTAGCGTTGGGAATTTTTGCACCTTTAACTCTTACTACGCCAAGAGTAAATGCAAGTGCATTTGGAGCAGAAATTTTTTGTACTATGAGAGATGGCGGAAATGATCATGAAAGTAGTTGGGATGCAGCTTATACGTATATAAAAAAACAAAAAGGAGGATTTTTCAAAATTTCACCTAAAAATGCAGCAGCGCAAATTACTGAAACAGTTATTAGAGAAAAAGAAAAATTTAGTTATTGCATTGAATATTTAGATAATCTTCATCCAAATAGACAACTAATACGAGAATTAGAAAAAGAAGAAAAAAGAAAAGAAAAAGAAGCAAAAGATAGAGAAAGCAAAAGAAAAAAATTAGAAAAAGAATTAGAAGAAGCTAATGAAAAAATTTCTGAAGAATTTACTGATGAAACACTTGATAGATATAGTTATTAATTAAAGTTTCCAGAAGTTTTTTACACTCTTAGATGATATAAATAGTATTTTGTATCTAAACACACTAAATCATATTTTTACTTTCAATTTTAAACCAAAAATCATAAATAAATATTGACTTTCTAAATATTCAAGCGATTATTTATTTAACTAAATATTCTGAATGCATATTAATGATGCTGTGTTTTTAGAGGATTTATGTCCTAAGTTCAGATTTAGACAATGGCGAAAATCTATTCATAGATTTACAGGAAAAAGTTGTATATATTGCGGAAAACCGTCTGAATCTATTGATCATGTAATACCACGAAGCCAAGGAGGCTTAAGTAAAACAGAAAACTGCGTCCCTGCATGTCTTTCCTGTAATGGAGATAAATCAGATGAAAATGCTTTATATTGGTATAGAAGGCAAAAATTTTATGATCCCCGAAGAGCAATGGCTATAAGAGCTTGGTTAGAGGGGGATTTAAGATTAGCTATTAGATTACTACAATGGGCCAACCCTAATTTTAAGGTAAAAAATAAAAATTACAAAAAAGATGAATCCGAATATAAAGCAGCTTGACTACCAAACATTACATATTTTTCTAGAGTTGTAACTCTCACATATATTTTCTAATTCTTTTGGCGATTCTGGGAATATTAAAATTGTCGAAAATGAAATAAGAAAGATTAACAACTTTTGGTAGAATTTGAAATTAACTAAACTTATTTCTTTCTCTACAAGATGGGAATAACTTTTGCTAATACACAAAGTTTTTGATTTTAAATCGGTCTCTAAAACTGTCTTCATAATCAATTAATACATATGTACTACATTAATCAAAAATGAATAAACCTGCAAGTTTACTTGGAAATAAAAATAAATTTTTAATCTTGGGATGTGGTTTCAGCGGTAGTTTTTTTGCAAAAACTATTAGAAAATTCGGTTGTACTGTTTTAACAAGCTCAAGATCTGCAAGCAAAGATCCAAATAGTTTTATTTTCAACAGTGAAAACGGTGTTGTTCCTGACGAAGAAATTTTTGATGGAGTTACGCATATTCTTAGTTGTATACCACCTGATAAAAATGGTAATGATCCCGTACTAGAAAGCCTTCAAAGTAAACTACAAGATTTACCTCTTGAGTGGGTTGGATATTTATCTACCACAGGAGTATATGGAAATACTGAAGGTGGGTGGGTTTCTGAGATAGATCAGCCTAATCCTCTTCAAAAAAGAAGCCATAATAGATTAAATTGCGAAAAAAAATGGATAGAATCTAGTTTGCCTGTGCAAATTTTTAGATTACCAGGTATCTATGGACCTGGAAGATCCACGTTTGAAGCAATCGAAAATCAAAAAATTCGAGTTATCTTAAAAAAAGCTCAAGTATTTTCAAGAGTTCATGTTGCTGATATTACAAATGCGATTATTTTTTTATTACAAAATAAAGATTGTTTAAAGTTTCACCAAATTATTAATATTGCAGATGATGAACCCTGCACTCAGTTAGAAGTTATTCAATATTGCTACGATTTACTTGGTTTAATAATGCCAAGGCCAATATTATTTGAGGATGTAAAAGATGAATTATCCCCTATCGCTAAATCTTTTTGGATGGAAAATAGAAGAGTTTCGAACAAACTTTTATGCGAAACACTCGGATATAAACTAATTTATAAAAACTATAAATTAGGCTTAAAAAATTGCTATCTAAACAGTTAAAAAAATAAATTAAAAACTTTTTTATGAATTCTAAAAATACAAATAAAATATTAAAGGTAGTATTAAGCGTTGGAGATGAGTCAGGTATTGGACCTGAAATAATCTTAAAAGCACTTTGTTCTAATCAGATACCAAAAAATATTGACTTTATATTAGTTGGATCAAAAAAAAATCTACAAAATACATATGAATATCTTAGATCATTAGGATTAGAAAACCTTGCAAATCCAAAAAATTTCAAAATTCATGATCTCGAAATTTCTTCATCAGATAGTTACTCTAAATCAAGTTACGGCAATTCAAGTTTCCAATATTTAACAAAAGCAATAGAAATTGTAAAACAATATCCCAATTCAGCACTTGTAACTGGACCAATTTGCAAGAAATCATGGTCTTTAGCAGGTCATTACTTCTCTGGTCAAACTGAAGTACTGGCAAAATTATGTGGAGTAAAAAAGGTTGGCATGCTATTCACAGCTAAATCACCAATTACAGGTTGGAGATTTAATACTTTATTAGCTACAACCCACATAGCCCTTTCTGAGGTTCCCAAGAAATTAACTACAGAATTAATCCACACTAAATTGGATCTTTTCAAAGATTTTTGTATTACCTATACTGATACACCAATCTTAAAAGTAGCAGGATTAAACCCTCACGCGGGCGAAGATGGTATTTTAGGTCATGAAGAGAAAGATTGGCTCAATGATGCATTAATTACTTGGAATGCAAAAAATAGAGGTATTGAATTATTAGGCCCTTTATCACCAGATAGTTGCTGGAATTCTTCTGTAAAAGCGTGGAATGACAAAAATGCTGAAAAGCATGATGGCATTCTTGCTATGTATCATGATCAAGGTTTAATACCAATGAAAGTGATAGCTCTTAATTATTCAGTAAATACTACAGTAGGTTTACCTTTTATTAGAACATCTCCTGATCATGGAACGGGATTTGATATTGCTGGCAAAGGAATTGCTCAATCTCAGAGCATGATTGAAGCTATTAAGGCTGCCGTAGAAATGACTAACAATTTAAGACTGCTTAACACGCATTAAGACTTGCCCAAATTCAACTGGTGTTCCATTTTCAACGAGAATCTCTACTATTTCAGCATTAAATTCAGATTCAATTTCATTCATTAACTTCATAGCTTCCAAAATACAAATAGTTTGGCCGACCTTAACGGTATTCCCTACTTCGACGAATGGCTCCTCGCCAGGCGCTGCAGCCCTATAAAATGTCCCAACCATAGGAGAAGTAATTTCAGTTAGATCAGAACGCCCTGGGGGCGCCACCTGAGGAACTTCAGGCTCATTAATGACAGAGATATTATCATTAATAGTTTTTTGATTAGCAATTATTTGCTTCTCAAATGAAGTATTAGAAACTAAATTGTTAATATCTTGTTTCTGATCCAATACATTTCTTTTTATTTCGAGTTTAAAATCTTCCCCCTCAAGCGAGAACTCTTGTATATCACTTGTAGAGATTTTCTCTATTAAGCGATTTAAGTCTTCATGATCTAATTTCATAGCCATTAATTTTCACGTCCAAGATAACTGTCATTACGAGTATCAACTTTAATCATTTCTCCCACAGAAATAAATAAAGGAACCATAACTTGAGCACCTGTTTCTAGAATAGCTGGTTTCGTGCCCCCACTAGCAGTATCACCTTTAACTCCGGGATCAGTCTCTGTAACTTTCAAGGTAATAGATATTGGAAGTTCTACTTCTAAAACTTTACCATTATGAAAAATTACATTAACCTCCATTCCCTCTTTCAAATACTTTGCTCCTTTACCGATTTGTTCAGAGGTGAGTCTTGTCTCTTCAAAACTTGTCATATCCATAAAAACATAATCGCCAGACTCCACATAAGTATGCTGCAGGTTAGACTTCTCAAGGATAGCCTGCTGTACTGATTCTCCTGCTCGAAAAGTTTTTTCGACCACGTTACCGCTTTGAACTGATTTTAATTTTGTTCGCACGAAAGCAGAACCCTTGCCAGGCTTGACATGTAGAAATTCTACAACCCGCCAAACTTGTCCATCCAATTCGATGGTAGTACCTGTGCGAAAATCGTTACTGGAAATCATTCCTGTATTACATCCCCAAGGATCATAAACCTGCAAGAGTGCTATGCAAAAATTCTTATCAAATCAGAACAAACTTTTCTTAATTCTATCGATTGTAATTTTACAGGTTTTTCTCTTAAAACCGCTTCAAGTACTAGCTGATTTACCTAATGGAAATGCAGTAAAAGACCCTAGTGCAATCCTCAGAAACGCACTCCCTATCAAGCAAGTTGAGTTACAAGAAATTCAACACAAACTAGAAGAAACTAGTGACCTTGTAAGAGGAGGAAGATGGCCCGCCCTTACGAAAACTGTTACAAAATGTCAATCTTTACTAAAAAAATACCAGAGTAAAATTATTCAAGAATTACCAAACGATAAAAAGAAAATTGCTGAAAAAACATTTTTAGAGCTCAAAGAAAATTTAGATAGTCTTCAAGATTTCTCTAAATCAAAGGATAAATACTCATTTATAGCGACCAGAAGAGATGCTTTGAATAAAATAGGTGGATTAGAAGAATATTTTCTACCAAATGAATTTCCATACTCTATTCCCCAAGAATTTGATAATTTACCAAGATTACTTGGCAGAGCAAAAGTCAATATAAAAACCTCCAAAGGAGATATTCAAGCAATTGTGGATGGATTTAACGCCCCACTTACAGCAGGAGCATTTATAGATTTATCTTCAAAAAACTTCTACAAAGATTTACCTATCAACAGAGCAGAAGAATTTTTTGTACTGCAAACAGGTGATCCAATTGGTGAAGATATTGGTTACATAGATCCTGAAACAAACGAAGAACGTCACGTTCCCTTAGAAATAAGAATTCCTGATGAACAAGATACTTTTTACAATCAAACTTTTGAAGATTTAGGTCTTTACACAGAGACGCCAACATTACCTTTTGCAACACTTGGAACTCTAGGATGGTCCCATTCAAATACTGCAGTTGATGATGGCTCATCGCAATTTTTCTTCTTTTTATATGAAGCAGAATTAAATCCAGCAGGTCGTAATTTAATTGACGGAAGAAATGCTGCCTTTGGTTACGTTGTAGATGGATTTGATGTATTAGAAGAGCTTACTAAAGATGACACAATAATTTCAATTGATGTTATAGAAGGGATTGAAAAACTTAAATTAAATGCATAAAGAAAAATTAGAAGATATAGGAGAAAAAGAATTAATAAATAGGCTAGGAAAATTTATGCCTAAAAACCAAATTGCAGATGATTGCGCTTTAATCAAAACTAAAAATGATAATTTACTTATCAATACCGATTCTTTGGTGGAAAATGTTCATTTCAATGACATTAATATTTGTCCTGGGGACCTTGGGTGGAAAGCAGTTGTTAGCAACATCTCTGACTTGTTATCCAGTGGAAGCAAGAAAACTATAGGTATTACAATAAGCCTAGTTTTACCTGCTATAACTGAGTGGATTTGGGTTGAAGAACTATACAAAGGAATAAATAAAGCATTGAAAGAATATGGCGGGGTGATTCTAGGAGGAGATTGCTCAAAGGGGGATAAAAAAATCATTTCAATTACAGCCTTTGGAATTCAAGGTGAACTTGAATTACGGAGAAACGCATGTAAACCCGGAGATATTATCTTAACTACAGGAATTCATGGTCTTAGCAAACTGGGATTTTTGATACAAAATAAATTTAATTTCGATAATGAATTTACTCTTAATGAAAGATTAATCATTAAGTCCATTGAACATTTTTGTCGCCCTAGAGTTTACCCAAATTTTCTAGATAATCTCATCAAAACTCGCTCCAATAAAAATATGAGGAAAATAGGATGTACCGATAGCAGTGATGGTCTATTTCAAGCCTTACAAGATTTAGCAATAGCTAGCAACTGCAAAGCGATCATAAATTATGAAAAAATACCTAAAGATAAGGATTGGCCCAAAGGAGATAAATGGGACGAATACTATTTTTTTGGAGGTGAAGATTATGAATTAGTTTTCTCATTGCCCAAAAAATGGGCAAAAAATTTATCTAAACTTGATAAAAATATTAACGAAATTGGTTTTTTTGCTGATGGTGAACCATCAATAGAATTTAAAGATAATAAAAAAAATAATTTATTTAATAACACACCTTTCAAACACTTTTAATTACTCCCAATTTGTAGCAACAATTTCTGCTAAATCTACAACTCTCTGACTGTAACCCCACTCGTTGTCGTACCATGCAAGAACCTTTACAAGGTTATCTCCGATACACATAGTAAGATCACTATCTACAATTGATGATTCATTGGTACCTGCATAATCGCTTGACACTAATGGTTCATCTCCATACTTAATAATGCCTTTCATTGAACTTAGAGATGCTTCCTTGAGAGCATTATTGACTTCTTGAGCTGTGACAGATTTAGATGATTCAAAAACAAAATCTACTGCTGAAACGTTAGGAGTTGGAACTCGCATTGCAATTCCTGTTAATTTGCCTTTCATTTCTGGGTATACCAGAGCTACTGCTTTTGCAGCTCCTGTAGAAGTAGGAACGATGTTTGTAGCAGCGGCTCTAGCCCTTCTTAGATCTCTATGACTATTATCTAAAATTCTTTGATCCCCTGTATAACTATGAATTGTAGTCATCAAACCTTTGTTAATCCCAAAAGTTTGGTCTAAAACTTTAACTACTGGAGATAAACAGTTCGTTGTACAACTAGCATTACTCAAAATATCGTAATCTTTATGTTTATATGAATCAGCATTAACCCCAACTACATAAGTACCAACGCCATCGCCTTTACCAGGAGCAGTTAAGATGACTTTTTTTGCTCCTACCTCTAAGTGCTTACTTGCACCTACATCTGTATTAAATACTCCAGTAGATTCAATAACCAAATCTACACCCCAGTCTTTCCAAGGGAGATTCATTGGGTTTCTATCAGAGAAGCACTTAATTGTCTTGTTATTAATTACAAAAGTGTTATCAGTATATTTAATATCAACACCATCAAGTTGACCAAGAACTGAGTCATACTTTAATAGATGAGCATTAGTCTTAGGATCTGAGGTAACGTTAATTCCAACTACTTCAATATTGGTGTAAGCCCCTCTACTAAGCCAACAACGCATAAAGTTTCGACCAATTCTGCCAAAGCCGTTAATTGCAACACGCAAAGTCATAACTAAAAATTTCTAAATGATTAACCTAAGTTGCTGATCATACTGAATTTTGTGCAATAACGTAAGGTTTTTTTGATTTATTAAGCAAATAAGTCTAGTTTTGTATTAATTCAAGAAAAAAAATTTTTTTTTTTTAAGAAAAAATAGCAAAATTTTACCTAGAAGTTATTTTGATTTAAGTAAAAGATAAACATTGGATAAAAAATTACTGTTGAAAAGTCATTTTCATTTTATTGGGATCGGAGGTATTGGGATGTCAGCGTTAGCAATAGGTTTACTTAAAAAAGGTTGTTCAGTTTCAGGATCTGATTTAGTTAAAAACGATGAAACCAAAAAACTGGAGAAATTAGGTGCAATAATCTTTACTTCTCAAATGCAACAAAATGTTGAATTTGTAATTTCAAAATTTACCAACAAATTAATTAATTTTGTTGTAAGCTCCGCGATCAAGCCAGAAAATGAAGAATTTTCGTACTGCAGAGAAAAAAATTTTTCAATAAAACATCGTTCAGAGATACTTGCAATGATAATGCGCACTTATAGTGCATTAGCGGTAGCGGGCAGCCACGGAAAAACATCAACCAGTACATTTCTTTCTACAATAATTGAATTATGTACACGTAATACTTCTTCAATAACTGGAGGAATAGTTCCTATTTACAACTCTAATTGTCATTTAGAAAATACAAAATACTTAGTAGCTGAAGTTGATGAATCTGATGGGACAATTAACGAATATAAGTCTGATATCGGAATAATCAATAACATTGATTTTGATCATTGCGATCACTTTTCAAATTTAAGTGAAGTCATATCTTCTTTTAAAAGTTTCGCTACAAACTCTAAAAAATTACTACTTAATTTTGATTGTGAAACCTCCAGAAATAATTTTTATTCTAATTGGAAATGGTCAAACACTACGGCTAAAAACGTAGCTTATGCAATAATTCCGACTGAAATTAATTCAAAGTATACACTTGGAAAATATTATGAAAATGGACATTTTATTAGTAGTTTAAATATTCCAATTCCAGGATTACACAATCTATCTAATATCACCGCAGCAATAGCAGCTTCAAGAATGATAGGAATAGAATTTATAGAAATTAAGAAAAATATAAAATATCTGAAACTGCCAAAAAAAAGATTTGAATTCAGAGGGCAAGTAGATGAAAGAACTTTATATGATGATTATGCACATCATCCGAACGAAATAAAAGAAACGATTAAATTAGGAAGATTATTGATTCAGCAAAAAAATGATATTGAATGTCAAAAAAGTAGATTAATAGCTATATTTCAACCTCATAGATACTCTCGAGTAAAGCAATTTACGAAAGAATTCGCTGAAGAATTATCAAAAGCAGATGTTATTTATGTAACCAGTATTTATGGAGCAGGGGAAAGAAACGAAGATAAAATGACTTCGAAAATTATCACTGATCTGATTTATAAAAAAAATAAAAATGTTAGTTACATAAATAATTATTATGAAGTTACAAATAATTTTTACGAATTAACTCAAAAAGGGGATTTAATTTTAAATATGGGAGCTGGTGATTGTCATAATTTTTGGTCTATTTTAAATGAAAAAAAATTAAATAGATAATTAATTTATGAATAAAAAAATTTTTTCTGAAAACTGCAATTTAAGTAGTTATACAACTATAAAAGTGGGAGGAGTAGCTGAATATTTTGCTGAACCAAGAAGCATTGAAGAATTTTCATATCTAATGCAATGGGCTAATTTAAACAAACAAAGATGTCAAATAATTGGCGCAGGTTCAAATCTTTTAATAAATAATATTTTCATAAAAGGCTTAGTTGTGTGTACAAAAAAATTAAAATCATTAAAAATAGATCCATATACAGGAATTGTTGAAGCGGAAGCAGGTGTAATGCTCCCAACATTATCTAACTCTCTTGCTAAAAATGGATTACAAGGAGGGGAATGGGCTGTCGGAATTCCAGGAACATTAGGAGGAGCAATTTATATGAATGCTGGCACAGGTAATTTATCGCTAGCAAAAAATCTTATTTCCGTAAAAGTTATAGATCATAAAACTCATGAAAAACTCGAAATTAACAAAAAAGATATCATCTTTGAGTATAGATTTAGCTCTTTCCAAAAAAATGATTTAACAATTATTAGTGCAAGACTACATTTTGAGCCTAATGGAAATCTAGAACAATTAATTCAAAAAACCAAAAATAACCTTAAATCAAAAACAGAAACACAACCATATAATCAACCAAGTTTTGGTAGTGTTTTTAAAAATCCTGAAAATAATTATGCTGCAAAATTAATTGATGAAATGGGTTTAAAAGGATTTAAAATTGGCGGTGCTGAAATTTCTACAATGCATTCAAATTTTATAATTAACACTTCTTCAGCAAGTTCAAAAGATATTTATGAATTAATAACAGTAATTCAACAAAAAGTACTACAAAACAAAGGAATTTTTTTGCAACCGGAAGTAAGAATGATTGGTTTTGACTATCCTAACTAAAGAAACTTTTTTACAAAATGGCGGGTTTTGGACTTCCTAACTTTGGACAACTTACAGAAGCTTTTAAAAAAGCTAAACAAATTCAGCAAGATGCTCAAAAATTACAAGATGAACTTGAAAATATGGAGATTGAAGGAAAAAGTGATGATGAAATGATAAAAGTCTGGATAAGTGGAAATCAACTTCCTTTAAAGGTAGAAGTACAAGAAAATTTTTTAAACGCAGATAAAGAAAAAATAGAGCAAAATATTCTACAAGCTATTAAAAAAGCTCATGAATTATCAACTACAACTATGAAAGAAAGGATGAATGATTTGACAGGTGGATTAAATCTTAATCTTCCTGGTTTTGATAATAGTGACTCTTAGAAGACTTAATCATTTCTTTATAAAAAGAATATCTTTCGAAAGATTTATTTAAATTACATCCCTCGTCTTTTAAATGTAAGCAGTTACGATATTTACACTTAATTCCTTCGTCGATTACCTGTTTATATATTTCTGAATAAAGATTTGGTAACAACTTAATATCAACCTCTAGAGGTTGCATATTAAAACCAGGAGTATCCACAATGTAACTTTCATTGGATATTGAAAATAACTCAACATTTCGAGTAGTGTTTTTACCTCTCTTAATTTTATTGGAAACTGGAGCAGTACTATTTTGAAGACCAGGAATTATCATATTAAGCAAAGTAGTTTTGCCAACACCTGATGGACCCATAAAAATTGAACACTTTTTTTGCTTTAACTCAGATAATAAATTATTAAAGTGATCAGATCTCTCTAAATTTAAAGTTATTGTTTGATAACCCCATCTCTCAAATTTATCAATTAATGAAAATCTTCTTTTATCTGAAATTAAATCACATTTTGTCAAAACTAATGACACTTCAACACCCATAGATTCTGCTGATATCAAGAACCTATTAACTTGAGATAAATTTAACTCTGGCTCTTCAACTGAAAAAGTGATGTATATGTTAGAAATATTTGCAACTGAGGGTCTAACTAATAAATTTTTTCTTTTTTTAAGACTTGTTATTACTGCACGTTTGCTTTTTAAATCAATATTTTCAATTATTACTTCGTCACCAACATAAATTAATTTATCCTTGAAATTTATAGACTTCCTCACCTTACATAAAAATTTGTCGCTATTTTCAGAGTTTTCTTGATTTTTTAAGTCAACTAAAAAAAAATCATTAAATTTTTTCGTAACTAAACCTAAATTTTTACTATTAATTTTCATTCAATATTTTTATTTTTATAAATTTTTCACTTTCTTTAATTTGCTTAAACAAACATCCCATCTCTTTCAAGTTATTTAATACCATTTCTTCTGGTTCACCTTTATCTAGTTCAACTATAAGGCCTTCATTTTTGGATAACTTCTCCAAAGCCAATTTTATTTTGACAACATTTAAAGGACATGGAACAGATTTAAGATCCAAATGCTTTAAAAGAGTCATTAGGATTCTTTACCAAATAATTTACTAAAAAGTCCACTACTGGAATTAATATTTTTGTCTGAATATTGAGAAGCTAAACCCTCCAAAAGTTTTCGTTCTTCGTCAGTTATACGAACTGGCAATTTTACTTTTACTAAGACTTCATGATTTCCTCTAGCAACCGGATTACCAAGTCTAGGTACCCCTTTATTCTCAAGTGAAAGAGTTGTATTTGGCTGGGTACCACTAGGAATTTTTAAATTAACATTTCCATCAACTGTAGTAATTTCAACAGTGTCACCTAAAATGGCTTGTAAATAACTTACATATATTTCTGAGTAAATAGTCACACCATCTCTTTTAAGTTTTGGATCATTCTTAACCTTGATAAAAACATAAAGATCTCCAGCTGGACCTCCTTTCAAACCAACATTACCCTCTCCGGAAACTCTTAATTTAGTACCTGTATCAACTCCTGCAGGAATATTAATTCTTAATTTTTTTCTTACTTGCTTTACTCCATTACCTCCGCAACTTACACATGGATCTGCAATTATCTGACCAGCTCCATTGCATGAAGGACATTCAGCTACTTGTGTAAAATTACCAAAAGGTGTTCGCGTAGCTCTTCTTACTTGTCCACTTCCCCCACATGTTGAACAAGTTTTTGGTCCAGTTCCTGGTTTAGCTCCTGATCCCCTACAGACTTCACATGTCTCAAGGTGAGGAATTTTAATTTCTCTTTGTTGGCCAAATATTGCATCTTTAAAGTCAACATTTAGGTCATACCTTAGATCATCTCCTTGTTGAGGGCCTCTTCTTTGAGTTCTTCCACCCTGGGGATTTTGTCCACCAAAGCCATTAAAAAAAGTTTCAAATAAATCTGCAAAGCCACCCATATCGCCCATATCAGGCATTCCAGCGGCACCTCCAAGGCCGGCCTCTCCAAACTGATCATATCTAGCTCTTGTTTCAGGATCAGCTAATGCTTCATAAGCCTTGCCAATTTCTTTAAATTTATCTTCGGCACCAGGTTCTTTATTAACATCAGGATGATATTGTCTTGCTAATTTTCTATAAGCCCTTTTTAGGGTATCCGCATCAGCATCTCTTGAAACTCCAAGTATTTGGTAAAAATCAGCCATTAGATAATGCTTAAAAAAGAATTTGGAATTTATACATCTTCAGAAGTAGTTTCCTCTGAATCAATATCCACTTCAACTGTATCCTTTTCTACTTCCTGTTGTGAATTTTGTTTACCAGGTCCCATAGAAACCTTAACCAATGCATGTCTCAACACCTTACCTTCTAGATGATATCCTCGCTGCAATTCTTCAATAATAAAATCCTCTTCAAACTCTTCACTAGGCTCCCTTAAAACAGCTTCATGCAAGTTTGGATCAAATTGTTGACCAACAACTCTCATGGGTGACACTCCCTGTTGTTTTAAAACTTCTACCAATTGTTTATACAATCCTTGATAACTTCTATGAAGAGCTTGAGCTTCTTCACTTTCTGGTTTAAGTTGTTGTCTTGCTCTCTCAAAATTATCAACAATAGGAAGTATTGCAGTTAAAGTCTTTGAAACGAGTTGAATTTTTAAATCATCCTGATCCCTAGACTGCCTTTTTCTAAAATTATCAAAATCTGCCGAAATCCTTACATATTGATTTTTTAATGTTTCATGCTCTTTTTCTAATTGTTCTAATCTTGCATCATTATTTGAGATAGTATTTTTTAATTCTTCAGTATTTATTTCGTCTATTTTTTGAGAAGATAATTCATCGTTTTCGATGTTTGAATTTTGCGTAGATGATATATCTTCAGGAGCATTATCCTGCTTAGAAACATCATTTTCTTTATTATCAATATTATCTGAATGATTTTCAATCATTTTTCTAAAATTTAATACAACTATTTTCCAATAAAGTGCTGCACAATACAAGTTGCGGAAGGCCGCACAAATATTTAATCAGGAACAAAATTTAATGCTAATCCATTGTTACAGTATCTTTTACCAGTAGGAAGTGGCCCATCATTGAAGACATGTCCTTGATGACCTCCGCATCGAGAGCAATGATATTCGGTTCTTGGGACAATTAACTTGAAATCAACTTTTGTATCTACTGATCCTTCTATTGAATCCCAAAAACTTGGCCATCCTGTACCACTATCATATTTTTTATCTGAAGAAAAAAGTGGCAAATCGCATCCTGCACAGTGAAAAATCCCTTTTCTTTTCTCATTATTTAATTGACTGCTGAAGGCTCTTTCAGTCCCTTCCTCCCTCAAAATATAATAAGATTCAGGGCTAAGCCTAGCCTTCCATTCATCTTTTGAAAAATTCCACTCTTCTTTAGAAGCAAGAGAAGATGCTAATACTTGCATGGGCTTAAAGATTATTTTTAAGAATGACATAGTAGGAATTAGAATAAAAGTTCTTCTAGATAGAAATTGATTCATATATTTAAATCAAAAAAAGTAATGCATTTCATTCAGCCTAATTCTATTAAAAATATTCATAAATTAAGTATTGCTCCAATGATGGATTGTACTGATAAGCACTTCAGAATGATAATGAGAAAAATAAGTTCCGAAGCTCTATTATATACGGAAATGATTGTGGCCCAGAGTTTAGTTTATACGAATAAAAAAGAAAATTTTTTAGACTTTAATGATGAAGAACACCCGATATCGATTCAGTTTGGTGGGGACAATCCTAAGATCCTAAAAGAGGCAGCCCAAATGGCACAGGATTGGGGTTATGACGAAATAAACTTTAATGTTGGTTGTCCGAGTCCAAGAGTCTGTTCTGGAAATTTTGGCGCTTCACTTATGAAAGACCCTAAAAAAGTAGCAAAATGCATAGAATCCTTAAAAAATAATTGCAACTTACCAGTTACGATAAAACACAGAATTGGTGTAGACAATGATGATAGTTTCGTTAACTTGAATAATTTTGTAAGAATTATTGCAAATGCTGGCGCAGACAGATTTACAGTTCACGCGAGGAAAGCCATATTAAACGGTCTAAATCCAAAACAAAATAGGACCATACCTCCACTAAAATACGATTTAGTAAAAAAGTTGAAAAAATCAAATCCAGAATTATTAATAGAAATCAATGGAGGTTTAACAAATATCAATGAATCATTAATAGCCTTGAATGATTTTGATGGGGTCATGATTGGACGGTCAATTTATAAACATCCCTTGAGATGGTCTGAAATTGATCAAAAGATTTACGGAATTAATAAAAAACCCAAATCTGCTTCAAATATTATATTCTCCTTAATTCCATACATAGAAGCGCATCTAAGTAATGGAGGAAAATCTTGGGATATTTGTAAACATCTTATAAATTTAGTTGAAGGTATACCAAAAGCTAAAATTTGGAGAAATCAAATTTCTAATAAATCTATAAAAAAAGAATTAAGTATTGAATATCTTTTTAAATTAACAAAAACGCTTGAAGAAATAGGTTACTAATTTATCCCGTTTGAAGAATTGCTCTCGTTGGAAACTCCCCTTTTTCTTCTACTTCTACCGTTTTCAAATTCAGAGTTATCAGAAGAATTTCCATAACTTCTGTCTTCCCAACCTTTTGCTCCAGAAGATTTATTAGCGTTAAAGCTGTTAGATCTGTTATTTCCACCGCCGTAGCCACCATTGTTGCCACCGTAGCCACCATTGTTGCCACCGTAGCCACCATTGTTGCCGCCGTAGCCACCATTGTTGCCACCGTAGCCACCATTGCCGCCACCGTAGCCACCATTGCCGCCGCCGTAGCCACCTCTTCCTCCTCTACGAGATCCACCAGAACCTCTAGGCTCAGCTTTATTAATTCTTAATGGTCTACCCATAAGTTCTGTGCCTTGCAAACCATCAATAGCTGTTGACTCAATCGCTTCATCTGCCATTTCAATAAATGCGAATCCTCTTTTCCTTCCAGTATCTCTCTCCAAAGGGAGAGAACAATTTAAAACCTCACCAAAAGGTGCAAACAACTGTATAACATCTTCACGCTCTGCGCGGAACGGCAAATTGCCAACAAAAATACTCACTTTAGACTCAACAAAAATTTACCTTATAAAAAAACTACAATGAGTAGTCTTATAACATTGCTTTACTATTCTACTTCAAAGCATACCCTTGTTGTAGAAAAATAACTGAGATTCAAAGTAACAATCTTTTTTGCCAATTATTTACCTCTTTTTCTACCTGAACAAAACCTGTACCACCTTCGCTATTTCTTGATTTAACGACATTAACAGGTTTCAGATCCACAAAAACATCCTCCTCAAATTCGGGATGAAATTTTTTAAATTCTTCAATTTTGAGATTTTTAAATAACATTTTTCTCTTTAAGCAATATTTAACCATTTGACCAACAACTTGATAGGCGGTCCTAAAAGGAACATCTTTATCAACTAAGTAATCAGCCAAATCAGTAGCATTAGAAAAATCGTTTTCTACAGAATCAGATAGATTTTTGATATTGAATTCAATGCCCTCATTAATTAAAATTGTCATTGCTTTAATACAAGAAGATATTGTTTCTGCAGTATCAAATATTGGCTCTTTATCCTCTTGAAAGTCCTTATTGTAAGAAAGTGGCACCCCTTTGACCATCGTTAACAACGCCTGGAGATGTCCATACACTCTTCCTGTCTTGCCTCTTATCAATTCTGGAACGTCGGGATTTTTTTTCTGGGGCATTAAGCTGCTTCCTGTGGCACATTTATCCGTTAATTTTGCAAAAGAAAATTCATCAGTTACCCATAAAATTATTTCCTCTGAAATTTTACTTAAATGAGACATTAATATAGAAGATGCTGAAACAAACTCTATACAAAAATCTCTATCACTTACTGCATCAATACTGTTTTTATAAATCTTTTTAAAACCCAATTCTGCAGCCGTAAAGTGTCTATCTATTTTTATTTTTGTTCCAGCTAATGCTGCAGCTCCTAACGGAGAAATATTAACTCGTGAGCGTACTTCTTTATACCTTTCACGGTCTCTTTGGAGCATTTCTATGTAAGCCAATAAATGATGAGCCAAAGATAAAGGTTGAGCTCTTTGCATGTGGGTATAACCAGGAATTAAGGTATGAATATTAGATTTCGCAAGATTTAAGAAAGATTTTTGTAAATCGGTTATTAAAATTTCAATATTGTCAATCTCTTTTCTTAGCCACAATCTTATATCTGTACCAACTTGATCATTTCTACTTCTACCTGTGTGTAATTTTTTTCCAGTTTCACCAATTAAACTTATCAGCTTTTCTTCTATGCAGTAGTGAATATCTTCAGAAGGTGGACTAGGAGAAAATTTACCCTTCAAATACTCAACTTTTATTAACTGCAAACCATTAATAATTTGCGAAACTTCAGAAGAGGATAAAACTTTTGTTTTGCCAAGCATTTTTGCATGAGCAATCGAGCAATCTAAATCTTCTAAAATAAGCTTTCTATCAAAACCAATTGAGGCATTAAACTTTTCAATAAAAGGGTCAAGTGTATTATCAAATCTTTTACTCCAAACTTTTGCCATATCAATTAGTAACTTTAAGTATCTCTAATAAAGCATTTTTTTATATGAGTGACAAAAAAATATCTATTTCAATTGAAAAATAACCATCGAAGCATCATCTTCAAGATGCCTATTTTGCCCTGTAAAGTCATCTAACTTTTTAAATATTTTATTTAAAATTTCTTGAGATGTATAAGATTGCTTGCATAATTTTGTAAGGGTTTTAATTAATCTTTCCTCATCAAATCTTTGTCCTGAAGAGTTAGAAGTATCAATTACTCCATCAGTATAATAAAGAACTACATCATTTTGATTAAGCTTGATTTCACCACAATGATATTCAGCATCTTTTTGTAGTCCAAGTACGAATCCTTTTGCATCTAATTTAATAACTTTCTGATCTAAACTTTTCCAAAGCAGAGGAGGATTGTGCGCAGCATTAGCGAATCTCAGTTTTCTAGTTCTAGGATCATAATCTGAGTAAAATAACGTCACAAATCTATGCGATTGATCTAAATCATTTATTGCTAGTTGATTCAAATCATGCAAAATTCTATCTGGAGGCAGACCTGTAAGAACCTCTGCACGCAGCATTCCTCTTAACATAGTCATTAAAAGACCGGCTGGAATACCTTTACCCATCACATCACCTATTACAAAGGCCCATCTTGATTTTTCTTTCCTTTTTTCAGAGATATTCGTCTTTAAGCACATAAAGTCATAGTAATCGCCACCCAGTTGAAGAGCTGGTCTACAGTGCGCAGCCATGTCTATACCATGGATAATTGGACAATAATCAGGGAGTAATTGAGATTGAATTTCAGCACCAGTGGAAATTTCTCTATCTACATTTTCATGCTTTTTCTTTGTTTTTATTAAGTAGTGATTTTCTAATCCAACAGCTAGACAATTTTCAATAAAGTTAAAATTACTATCTTCAGTAATCGACCGTCTAGAAATATCTTCACTAAAAATATAAATAAATCCTCTACATTTGCCTCTAGATATTATTTTTTTTGTTTCAATTTTATATTTTCTAAATTTATTTTTTAAAGCATTTTCAAAAGTTAGAATTTCTTTTATTTTGAAATTTTTTGAAAAATGAAATTGATCCAAAAAAGAATTAATCTCCTCTTTAATTGTTAAATATTTATAATTAGCAGAAATTTTTATATTTTCATTCCATATCTCCCCCTCGTAATTTAAAGGAATAATAAAAATTATATTCTCAGAAAAAATATGTTTAAAAATTAAGCATACATAATCCAGTAATTTATTTACATTGGAAAATGATTTTAAATAATATGCTAAGGAAGATGCAATTTCAGCAAATTTATATTTATTTTTTAGAGTTACTTTAGAATCATTTTCTAAAAAATTTTGAATAAATTTATTCGAAAATATTTTTTCTTTTTGATTATTTGTCAAAACAAATCTATTAAATAAATATGTTTTAACATTAAATTTAAGTTTTTAAAAAAAATTAATTAAATATTTATTTATCTGCAAGCATAGCCTCTACAAATTCATAACTATTAAAAGGTCTCAAATCTTTTATACCTTCTCCAGCTCCAATAAATCTTATAGGCAAATTTACTTCTTCAGATACAGCTAAAGAGACACCTCCCCTAGAAGTGCCATCTAATTTAGTAATAATTGCTCCACTTAAATCTGCTGATTTAGCGAAGCTTTTTGCTTGTTTTAAGCCATTTTGTCCCTGACTAGCATCTAGAACTAATAATGATTCAACAATTGCATCTGGCACCTTTTTATCAATAATTTTTTTTATTTTTGCTAATTCATCCATCAAATTATTTTTTGTTTGTAATCTACCCGCTGTATCAACGAGTAACAAATCAACATTTCTTTTTTTTGCAGAATTAATTGCATCAAAAACTACAGCAGCTGGATCAGCATTTTTTGATTGATTAGATATAACATCAACATTACTTCTATCTCCCCACACTTTAAGTTGTTCTACTGCAGCCGCTCTAAAAGTATCAGCAGCAGCAATCAAAGTTTTATAATTACTTTTTGATGACAAATATGCTAATTTTCCTAATGTAGTAGTTTTACCAACACCATTAACTCCTACTAATAACCAAACATTTAATTTACCCTTTTGGGGAACTAAAAGATCAGAGCCCGAATTTTTTATTGGTTTATCGATAATTAATTTTAATTCCTTCTTCAAGAATTTTATTCCTGCTTCTGCTCCCACGACTTCCTCGTTTAACTTTGTTCTAAGAGAACTTATAACTTTATCGGTTGAATCAATCCCTACATCAGCTCTTATTAATAAAGTCTCTAAATCATCAAGAGATTCAGGAGTAAGAGGATCATCTCCTAATTTATCCAATAATTCAGTTACAAATCCTTTTCGGGTTTCTTCTAATCCTCTCCGTAATTTAGTTAACCAATCAATTTCATCAATCGATATTTGATTTATTTTTTTTCCTTGAGCAGCTAGTACCATTGCAGACCAAGTAAAATTATCATCAAATTCTCCTAATTCAGGTTCAGCAATAGTTTTAGACTGACCAGCAATATTTTCTTTACTAGGAATATTAATCAATTCTTGCTTTTGCTCTTCCTGTTTCTCTAATTCTTGCTTTTGTTCTTCCTGTTCCTTTAAGATTTTCTTGCCACGTTTTATCGTCCCAATTGAGGGACTCAATATTAAGATTTTTAATCCATTCTTTCGGTGTAGTTTCATGATTATTGTTGTGTGGCACTGATTTATTCCATGGACAAACATCTTGACAAATATCACATCCTGCAACCCATCCACCTAAATTTTTTTCTATTTTCTTTGGAATAGTTTTATCTCTGCTTTCTATTGTGTGATATGCAATGCAAAGATCTGATTGTATTACAAATGGTTCTACGATTGCCTTTGTGGGACAATTTTCAATACAAATATCACATTTTCCACAAAGTGACTCATGAGGTTTATCTGGGATTAAATCTTTTGTGAGAATCATAAAACCCAAAGTAAACCAAGAACCATTTTTTTTGCTGATTAAATTACTATTTTTACCTATCCAACCAATCCCTGCTTCCTCTGCCCATGCTTTTTCGAGAAGGGGAGATGTATCAACACATATTTTCCATTTGCAATCAGGAATTTCTATGTCGATCCATTTACCAATATTATTTAATTTTTTGTGAATCACTTTATGATAATCCTCACCTTGACTAAATTTAGCTACCTTGAAGAAATTGTTGTTGCTGTTTTGTGAATTAATGTAAGTAAATCCAACGCTTAAAACACTTTTTGCATCTTCTAAGAGTGAGCCTATATTTTTTCTTTTTTCTGCTTCCATCCATTTCATTTCAGCATGATAGTTATTTGATAACCATCTTTCTAATGCATTGGTTCTTAATTTTACGCGCGAACTTCCTGGTACTGAAGCTATTCCGGCAACTGTAAAACCTTCAAAAATAGCTCTTTCTTTTAATTTTTTACTTATTTCTTTTTTGTCTTGAATCGTATCAATCATTTTTTTTTTTTATAGCATTTCTTTTTAAAGTTCTTTTTGCAAAAAAACTTATAAATATAAGAAAAATATATCCTAACTTAGTAAAAACAGTTAAATTATTAGTAAAATTAATATAGTTAAAACGTTATTTTGGTTGAATCTAATCAAAATCAAGATTCCAATCTAGGATCTAGGCTTCAACAAGATCTCAAAAATGATCTTATTGCTGGGCTTTTAGTTGTAATACCCTTAGCAACAACAATCTGGCTCTCATCATTAGTTAGTAAATTTGTCTTAACGTTAGTTACTTCAGTCCCAAAGCAATTAAATCCTTTTATTACTTTAAATCCTTTATTACAAGATTTAATTAATCTCACCTTAGGTTTAACTGTTCCTTTATTAGCTATTTTGCTTATAGGCTTAATGGCAAGAAATTTTGTAGGAAGATGGTTGTTAGAATTTGGAGAGGGTACTTTATCAAAAATTCCTGTAGCTGGAGCGGTTTATAAAACTCTTAAACAGTTGCTAGAAACTTTCTTAAGCAATAAATCTAATAGATTTAGACGAGTTGTTTTAGTTGAATATCCTCGTGAGGGACTATATAGTGTAGGCTTTGTAACTGGAGATGTAGGACCTTCTCTACAGCCAGAATTGGAAGACAAGTTACTTAGTGTTTTTATCCCTACAGCACCAAACCCAACTACTGGCTGGTATACACTCGTTCCTGAGTCTTCTGTTAAGGATTTGGATATTTCTGTTGAAGATGCTTTTAGAACAATAATTTCGGCTGGGATAGTTAATCCAGATGAGAAAAATAACACTACAAATCCAACATTTTCAAAATTGTTTTCTCAATTACGAGCTTCCACTAATACTTCTTCTTAATTGATGCATAATAGATCCCTTTCTAGAGAATTATCTTTAATTTCTCTTGGCCTTATAAAAGATAAAGGTGATTTTAAATTAAATAAATTTCAGATAGAAGAAATTTTTGAATCTGCTTTGGATTCTCTAATTAACCATTGCAGAGAGGAATTAGATAATTGCGAGTCAGAGTTAGAAAATGCTTCACAAACATTATTAGATAGTGAATTGCAAGAGGGTGTTGATTCCTCGTATTCAAATGTTCGAGATGAGCTAAAAAAATCGCTTACAAAGATTGAAACCGTAATGAATACACTTTCTGTCACTCTAGACTTTCCAAAATTAATTGTTTCTAGTGGTCAAATAGATATTAGAGAGGATGTAAATCAAAGGATTTGTAATATAATAAATAATCTTAAAAGTATTGATTATGATATAGATCAAGTAATGGATGGCTGGAGATTAAAAAGATTACCAAGAATTGATAGGGATATTCTGCGTCTAGCTTACGTGGATATCAATTTTTTGAATACACCTGTTGCTGTTGCTTGTGATGAGGCTGTTAATTTAGCTAATAAATATAGTGATTTGCAAGGAAGAAAATTTATAAATGGAGTTTTAAGGAGATTACAAACAATTTAATTGCCATAATTATTTGATATAAATGAAATAGTATTTAGAAATTTTAATTAAGAACTAAAGATAATAATGGCTAATACTGATTCTGATAA